>DATGRI010000057.1 GCA_035303785.1 Sphingobacteriaceae bacterium | reverse complement strand
CGGCCTCCCGCAGGCGGAAGCTCAACAGGGCGCCCCCGCCCCGGGCCTGCTGGAGGCACCGCCGGTAATGGGGATGGCCGGGCAGCCCCGGGTAATGGACCGCCGCCACGGCGGGATGGCGAGCCAGCCAGCGGGCTGCGGCCAGGGCGTTGGCCTGGGCCCGCTCCAGACGCAAGGCCAAGGTTTTCAGGCCGCGGATGGTCAGCCATGTGTCCTGGGGCCCGGGGACGCCCCCCACCAGGGTGCGCAAGGTGTGCAGCTCCTCGGCTACGGCGGGGCTGCGGGTGACAGCCACGCCTCCCACCACGTCGTTGTGGCCCGCCAGGTACTTGCTGGTGCTGTGGACCACCACGTCGGCCCCCAGGGCCAAGGGCCGCTGGAGCAAGGGCGAGAACAAAGTGCTGTCCACGATCAGCCACAGCCGGCGCTCCCGGCACAGGGCCGCCAGGGCGGGGATGTCGGCCACCTTCAGCAGGGGGTTGGTGGGGCTTTCCACCAGCAGGGCCTTGGTGGCGGGGGTGATGGCCTGCCCCACCGCCGCCGTGTCGCTGGTGTCCACCAAAGTGTAGGCAATGCCCAAATGGCTGAGCAGCTCATCCATGAGGCGCCACGTGTGGCCGAACAAATCCTCCGTCATGACCAGATGGTCGCCGGGACGGAGCCGGTGGAGCACCGCTGCCAGGGCGGCCATGCCCGAGGCGAAGGCCCGGGCGGCGAAACCGCCTTCCAGGGCGGCGATGGTTTCTTCCAGGGCCTCGCGGGTGGGGTTCTGGAGGCGGGTGTAGCTCCAGCCGCCGGTGTCGTCGGGGGCGGGATGGCGGAAGGTGGCCGTCTGGTAGATGGGCATGGACACCGACCCCGTCCGGGGATCCCGGACGGTGCCCGCCCGGGCCACCTGGGTTTCCAGGCGCAAGGGTCGGCCGGCCTTGGGCCACGCTTCCATCAGCCCCACTCCTCCCGCAGGCGCTCCACGAAGGCAGCCACGGGAGCCACCTTGCCGAAGGAGACCACTACGTAGACGCCGGCGATCCACGGCCGGAGTTCCGCCACCGTGGCGGCGGCCAGTTCCAGGCCCACCTCCAGCCCCCGGTCGCCGGCGGCGTCCAGGGCGTCGCGAATCTCTTGCGGTATGGAGATGCCGGGCACTGCGTTGTGCAGGTAGTGGGCATGGCGGCCGCTGTGTAGGGGCATGACGCCCAGGACGATGGGCACCGGGCAGCCCCCCAGTCGTTCCAGCACGTTGAGCAAGGGGGCCGCTTCGTACAAGGGCTGGGTCATGATGAAGTGGGCGCCGGCAGCCAGTTTCTCCTGCAGCCGGCGCAGCTCCAAGTTGAGATCGGCAGCGTAGGGGCTCAAGGCGCAGGCGGTGGTGAAATTGGTGCCACTGCCGATGTCGTTGCCGGTGATGTCCCGGCCTTGATTCAACTGGGCCAGCACCTCCAGGAGTCCGATGGAATCGATGTCGTACACGGGGGATGCTTTCGTGTTGCCCAGCCGGGGATGGTCGCCCGTCAGGGCTAGGACGTTGCGGATGCCCAGGGCATGGGCCGACAGCAGGTCGGCCTGGATGGCCATCAGGTTTCGGTCGCGGGTGGTGAAGTGGAGAATGGTTTCCACGCCGGTCTGCTGCTGGATCAAGTAGGAGGCCGTCAAGGCGCCCATGCGCACCCGGGCCATGGGGCTGTCGCCCACGTTGACGGCGTCCACGCCGGCCGCCGCCAGTTGCGCCGCATCGCTGAGAAACTTCCGCACGTTGGTGCCCCGGGGCGGGTCCAACTCCACGCTGATGCCGAAGCCGGCGCGCAGTTTTTGCAGGAAGCGGCTTTCGGGCCGGTGCCCCTGTTCCGGCTCCTCAAGGGTTTCCAGGGCGCCGGTTACCGTTTTGGGCCGCAGCCCCCCGGATATACCCCCTGCCGGTATCTGGATGACCTTTGCGGCGGTGCCGGCAGTTCCGGTTCCGGGGCTGTCCATGGCCCGGACGACACCCCGGATGTGCTCCGGCGTGGTGCCGCAGCAGCCGGCCAGGAGCCCCACCCCGGCCTCGGCCAGGCGCAGGGCCTGCCGGGCGTAGGTAGCGGGGGTGCCCACATAGTAGTGATGGCCGCCAGAGCGGGTCAGGGGTCCCGCATCGGGAGTGGCGCACAGGCCGCCGGACCACCCCCATTCCTTGAAGCTTTCCACGATGCGCAAAGCTTGGACCGGGCCCGGAGCGCAGCCGGGGCCGAGAAAATCCGGCGGTTCCGGGCAGTTTTCTTGGATAATGTCTACGATCTCCGCCACCGACTGGCCCGCCAGGGTGCGATCCCCTTCCGCAAAGGAGAAGCTGACGGCCACGGGCAGGCGGCAGGCCGCCCGCACGGCGTTGACGGCGGCCGCCGCCTCGTAGGCGTCGGCCTGGGTCTCGATGAG
>DATGRI010000056.1 GCA_035303785.1 Sphingobacteriaceae bacterium | reverse complement strand
AGGATGAGATGGGCGGCGCTGCCCAATTCCACGGCGGTGGGCACGGTGCTTTCCTTTAAGAAGCGGGGCCGGGCCAAGGGGATGGGCGCCAGAGGCTCCGGCTGGGTTTCGCCGTCCGGCTTCCCGTAGCCGGTCTCTGATCCGATTGGCGGTTCCGGCAAGGGCCATGGAGCCGCCGGCTCCTCTTCGGTGGCCGTGTCGTCGGCGGCCGCTAAGGCCCTGTCCTCCGGCGCTCCCACCGCCGTGGCCCGCACCTTGGCATACCGGTTGGCCAGGGGTAGATAGGGCGATTCCCAGTCCAGCAGGCGGGTCAGTTCCGGGGCCGGGTCGCCATCGGCCAAGGAGGCAGCGGCGTCATCGCCGTCAACGGAGTCGTGCTGCATGGAATCCGGCGCCGGCCCGGCCGCTTCGGGGCCCCGCCGGTCCGCCTCACCTGCGGGCTCACCCGCCCCCGGCACCGCCGCCCCGGACCCGGCGCCGCCGGTCAACGACCGCAGCCGCTTCCCGTCCCACAATTCCACCTGCCAGGCCAAATCCGCCGTGGCCAGTTCCTCGTTGACGGGCTGGAGGCCCGGGTCGCCTACCCGGCGGATAGGCCGGCCCGCCTCTTCATGCCTGGCGATGGCTGTGGCCAGCCAGTCCAAGGGCCGGTCCGCCGACACCAGGTAGGGGTCGGGCAGGGCGGCGTCGTGGCGGGAAGCTCCCTGGCTCCACATGGTGCAGGCCTCGGGCAGGTTCCGGGCCGAGCCCACCATGATCAAATACTCCCGGGCCCGGGTCATGGCCACGTACAGCACCCGCATCTCCTCGGCCACCATTTCCTTCTCCAACTGGTGGCGCAGGGCGTGGCGGGCAAGGGAGGGGTAACGGATGCCCAGTTCCGGGTCCACCACGTCGGGCCCCAGGCCCAAATTCCGGTGGATGAGCAGGGGCTGGGTCAAGTCCGACCGGTTCAACTGCCGGCCCAGATCGCACAAGAAAACTACGGGAAACTCCAATCCCTTGCTCCGGTGGATGCTCATCAAACGCACGGCATCGCCGGCGTCGGTGTCGGGGGCGGTGCCCACATCGTGCTGCTCCTCTTCCAGGCGCTCCAAGAACCGGAGAAACCGGAACAGCCCCCGCCGGGCAAAGCCGTCGAACTCCCGCGCCCGCTGGTGGAAGGCCAGCAGGTTGGCCCGGCGCTGCTCGCCGGCGGGCAGCCCGCCGTTGTAGTCCAGGTAGCCGGTGTCCTGGTAGATGGACCAGATCAAGTCGGCCAGGCGCCCCCGCCGGGCCTGGGTGCGCCAGCCGTCCAACTGCCGGAGGAAGGCGGCCAGCCGCCGCCCCAGGGGGTCGTCCTGCTGGGCCATGGCCGTCACGGCATCGAAAAAGCTGCCCCGCCGGTCGGCCAGCCGCACCCGCACCAGGTCGTTCACGTCCAGCCCCACCAGGGGCGAGTGGAGCACTGCCGCCAGGGGGATGTCCTGCTGGGGGTTGTCGATGACCTTAAGCAGGGCCATCATGGTGGCCACTTCCACGGCGTCGAAGTAGCCCGTGGTCAGGTCCGCCGTCACCGGGATGCCGAAGCGGCCCAAGACGTCCACGAAGGTGTTGGCCCGGTGGCGGGGCGACCGCATCAAAATGGCCATGTCCCGGAATTCCACGGGCCGCATCACCTTGGCCTTGACGTCCCAAACTCTGCCCCTCTCCATCAGGTCCTGGATGCGCCGGGCCACCAGCAGGGCTTCCCGCTCGTCGGCCTGCAGGTCCAGGATCTCCGCCGTCGCCGGGTCTCCGGCCTCCTGGCCGTTGGCCCCCGCCCCGCCGGCCCCCTCTAGGGCCTGGGCCAGCATGTCGGGGTCCCGTTCCAAAATGTGCAGTTCCACCGCCGGATCCGGTGCGTCCGCGGGATACCCGCCGCCGTAGCGCAGCCAGGCGTCCTGGTCGTAGCCCAGTTCCCCCAGGGGGGCGGTGAACAATTGCCGGAAGGTGTAGTTCACCGCCGCCAGGACGTTGGCGCGGCTGCGGAAGTTGTGCTGCAGGTCGATGCGCCGGGTGAGCCCGCCGGGCTCCCGTTCGTAGGTGCTGTATTTATGAAGGAAGATGCCCGGCTCCGCCAGGCGGAACCTGTAGATGCTCTGCTTCACGTCGCCCACGGCGAAGCGGTTGGGCGGCCCCTCGGGCCCGGCCTCCCGGGACACCAGGGTCAGGATGGCTTCCTGGGTGGGGTTGATGTCCTGGTACTCGTCCACGATGACGGCCTGGAACTGGCGCCGCAGGGCCTGGGCCAGGTCCGACGGCTGCAGATCCCCGGCCGCCTGCCCGTCATCCTGGAGCAAATCCAGGCAATACCGCTCCAGATCATTGAAGTCCAAAGCCCCCAGGGCGCTCTTGGCCGCCCGGTATTCGGCGTCGAAGTCCCGCACCAACTGGACCAGGGCTGCCATGGGCCCCGCCAAGCCCGCCAGGTCCGCCAGTTGTTCTTCCAGGGGGCGGCCCCAAAACTGCTTGACCAAATCCTTGATGATGTCTTTGGCCTTGTTCCGCAGTCCGGCGACACGCTTCTTCAGGTCCTCGTCCACGTCGGCCCCCGCCGGGGGCAGCCGGTGGAAGGACATGCCGGCCACTTGGTCCAGCAGTTCTTCCAAGGTGACGTCACTGCGGGCCAGGTCGCTGAGCCGGGCCAGCTCTTCCCACTCCCGGCCCAAATTGTCCACGTACCCGTAGGGCCCGGCGGGACGCTGGGCCAGGGCCAGGGCCTGCTCCAAGTTCCAGGCCGCCTGCTCCAGGCGGAAGCCCACCGCCTCCTTCAAGGCTTCCATCAGCACGGCGGGCGGCTTGCTGCCGCTAAAGGGCTGCAGCAGCCGGTCCAGCCACTCCTCGGGCCGGGGCTGCACGGCAAACTGCCGGTGCAGGGTCAGGATCAGCCGGCCCAAGCCTTGGCCGGCCTGGCCGCCGTAGCGCTCCAGAAGGGTGGCGAAGCCGGGCCGTTTATCGGGGTCGACCATGGCCCGCTCCAGCAGGTCGTCCAGCACGTCCTGCTGCAGCAGGTCCCCCTCATGGGGATCCAGCATGCGGAAGGTGGGGTCCAGGCCCAGGCGGTGGAAGTACCGCCGCGCCACGGCCAGGCAAAAGGAGTGGAGGGTGGTGATGCGGGCCTTGGGCAGCAGGCTCAGTTGCTGCCGCAGGTGCCGGCTGTCGGGTTGGTCCAGGAGGGCCTTGGTCAGGGCGTTGCTGATGCGCTCCCGCATCTCGCCCGCCGCCGCCTCGGTGAAGGTGACCACCAGCATGCGGTCCACGTCCACCGGGTCCTGGGGCCGGGTGATGAGGCGGATGACCCGCTCCACCAGCACCGCCGTCTTGCCGGTGCCGGCCCCCGCCGCCACCAGCACATCGGTGTCCTGCACCGTTATGGCCGCTTCTTGGGCGTCGGTCCACCTAGGCCCCGCCATGGCGCTCTTCCTCCCGGGCGTCGTCCATGTCCTGGTCGTCGATCCCCTGGCCGTCCATCTCGGCGTTGATCCGCTCCCACACCTGGTCGTTGGTCAAGGGCGCCAGGTTGCGGTAGTAGGCGCCCATGCCCGGCTCGAACCGGCAGACGGGCTTGAAGTCGCACCACCGGCAGGCGGTAGAGCCGTCGGTCTTCCGGTAAGGCTGGGGCTTGACCCGCCCGGCCAGAATCTGCCGCCCCATGGCGGCCATCAGATCCCTGACCCAATAGAGCAAATTCTGCAGGTGCTCGGGCGGCACGATGAGGGGGTTCTTGCCCACGGTGCCGTCCTTGTTCAAGCGGGCGGGGATCAGGTCCGAGGTGCCGGCGATGTCCTTGTCCATCATGCGGACCAGGTGTGCGTCCCGCACCATCACGCCCCGGAACTTGGCCTCCCTCAGCCGCATCAAGGCGGCCATCCCTTCATCCACGGGGCCGTCCAGGCGCAGGGTGGGCTCCTGCAGGCCGAAGAAGAAGGCGCCGGCGGGAACCTTGGGCTCGCCCCACAGCTCCCGGGCCGCCTCCTGGGCCACCAGCAGGTAGGCCGGGAGCTGCATGTCCAAGCCGTAGTACACGTCCTGGAGGGAGAGCCGTCGGCCCGTCCGCTTGTAGTCGATGACCCGGATCCAGCCCAGGGCTTCGTCGATGCGGTCGATCTGCCCCCGGAGCTCCAGGCGGCGCCTGTTGCCCAAGGGGATGGGGTAGGGGGGCAGCCCCTCACCCCTCTCCCGGTAGGACAGGCCGAAGGGCAGTTCCAAGGCCACGGGGGCGAATTCGCTGCGCCGGGCATGTTCACCCAAAACCTTCACGGCCCAGGCCACCGTCCGGTGCACCTGCCCGGCCAGGTGCCGGTACCGGGCGGTGCTCAGCAAGATCTCGTTCTGCAGCCGGGGCATGATTTCATCGGTGACCTGGGCGGCCAACTGCAGTGCTTCTTCATCGGAAAGTTCCGCCCAGTCCAGGCCTTCCTGCCGGAGCCGCTCCACAAAGGCCCGCAGCACGGCGTGGAACAAGATGCCCAGCTGGAGGGCGTCCACCTGGTGGCGCTGCCGCTCCTCCAGCTTCAGGCCGTAGGTGGCGAAGTGCTGGAAGGGGCAGGCGGCGAAGCTTTGCAGCCGGGATATGCTGCTGCCCATCACCGGCCCGTAGAGTTCCGCCACCAAGGCCGGCGCCAGGTCGGGCACGGGCCGGGGCTCCTGCAAGGCCGACAGCACATGCTGTACACCGGCGAAAACCTCAGGCCGGGCCTGCAGCCACCGGTAGGCGGCGGCCCAGCGGGCGTCCGGTCCTCCGGCCGGCGCCCCAGCGGCAGCCCCGCCCGGCCCTCTGCCCGCCGCCGGCCCGGCAACCGCCCGCCGCAAGGCTCGTACCACCATGCCCGCCAGGTGGCGGCTGGTGACGGCGTCGGCGGGATCCTCCTGGCCGGGCCTGGGCTCCGCCACCGCAAGCTGGGGGAACAGCCGCCCAATCCACAAGGGCAGTTCCGAGGGGGCCAGGGTGCGGCCCCCGGCGTCCATGCGGGGATAGCTGACCCACAGCCGCTCCCGGGGACGGGTGACGGCGATGTAGGCCAGGTACCGCTCCCGGAACAGGCGGCGGCGGCTGTCGGGCTCCAGGTCCAGGCCGCCGGCGACCAGCACCTCCCGCTCTTCGTCGTCGAAAAAGGTGTCTTCATCGGTGACCATTGGGAAGTGGCCTTCGTTGACCCCCAGGAGCAGGGTGGCCCGCAGGTCGGGCTGCCGGGACCGGTGGATGGCCCCCACCAGCACCTGGTCCAGCCCCGGTGGGATCAGGGCCAGGCTCAAGCCTTCCATGCCGGCGCTCAGGATGTCGCCCAGGGCTCGGGGTGCCATGGCCTCGTCGCCCAGGGCGTCCACCATCTCGTCCAGGAGGCCTACCAGCCGGTCCCAGGCCTGCCGGTGGGTGTCGGCGGCCACCAGGTCGCCGGCCGCCATGGCTTCCCGGCTCCATTCCGCCAGCCGGTCGGGCACTGCCAGTTCCACCAACAGCTCGTAGACGGCGGCGGCTCCTTGCCGGACGGTCAAGGAGCCCCGGGCCAAAGCTGCCTGGAAGCGCACCAAGGGCGCCGCCACCCGCCGGCGGTCGGCGTCCACCGCCGCCAGGAACTCCCGGTCCCCCTCGTCCAGGGGGTCCGGGTCTTCTTCCTCCAAACTGTAGCGGCGGCTGTACCGCCACGGCTCCTCCCGGGTCCAGGCCGAGCCCGTGAGCCCGTGCTCCAGCACGTAGTTCTCCAGCCGGTCCACTTCACTGCGGGAGAGGGGGGACAAGTCGGTCTTCAAGTAGCGGAAAACCGCATCATAGGGCCACCCCTTGGTGACCACGTCCAGGGCAGCCTGGACCAGTTCCATGAGGGGATGGTGCACCAAAGGCCGGCGCCGGTCGATGAAAAAGGGAATCCCGTAGTCCCGGAAGGTCTGGCTGATGAGATCCTCGTACGGGGCCAGGTCCCGCACCATGACGGAGATGTCCCGGTAGCGGTAGCCGTGATCCCGGCACAGGCTGACGATTTGGCGGGCGGCCAGCTCCACCTCGTGGCGGGGGTCGGCGGCCGCCACCACCTGGATGGCCTCGGGATTCCAGTGGCCCCGGTAGGTTGCCAGCCGGGGCCGGTACAGGTGGTTTTCCAGGTGGGCCAGGGCCGGCGCCGCCAGGAAGCGGCGGGGCACATCCTGGTCCAGCACCAGGTCCGGCTCCATTTCTATGCCGTAGCGCCGGGCCATGGCCTTCAATTTATGGTACGTCTCGTGGGTAGGGCCGAACAGGTCCGACGGCTCGGGGGTCCGGCTCAAGGGCAGGCGGCCGTCCACGCACAGGGCCACGCTCACCCGGCGGGCCACCTGGAGCAGGGCCGCCAGCACCTCGTACTCCTGGGGCGTAAAGCCCGAAAAGCCGTCCAGCCACACGTGGGCGCCCTTCAAGGCCTCCAGGGCCGGCAGGCGGGCGGCAGCCCCGTGGAGCAGGTCGTCGGGGTCGGTGAATCCTTCCCCCAAGTACTCCTCGTAGCGCCCCATGACCAGGGCCAGATCGTGCAGTTTTCGATCCAGCAGGGGATGCGGGTCGCCCTCTTCCAGCAGCCGCTGCCGCTGCTCCGCCAGCCGGGTGGAGCCCACCCGGTGGGACCGCAGTTCGGCCACGGCCCGGGCCAGGCCCGTGACGAAGCCCGGCTGACGGGCGCTGGCGGCGAACAACTGCAGGTCGCCGGCATGGTGGAGCAGGATGCGCCGCAGCACCATCTGGCGCCCCAACTCGCCCAGGAGGCGGCCGGTGCCGCTGCCTGCGGCCTGGTGGATGCGCTGGGCCAGGCGGTGGAAGCTGAGAACCTGCCCCCGGGCCGTGGCGGCCCGATCCAGGCGCTCCAGCAGGGCCCGTTCCATTTGGAAGGTGGCCTGCTCCGGCACCAGCAGGATCAAAGGAGGGCCTTGCTCCCCTTCCCGTTCCAGGTGCCCGGCCACTTCCGCCAGGCACAGGGTGGTCTTGCCGGTACCGGCCCGGCCCAGGATGAACCGCAACGCCACGCCCCGGCTCCCCCTCCCCGGGCGACCCGTATTAATAAGGACTGTAGATTACCAGGGCTGTAGATTACTGGTTGGCCGCCCGGGAGGCTGTTCCTGCAGCGGGCCGTTCCTGCAGTGGGCTTGCTACTCGTGACGCAGGGCCTGGATGGGATCCAAGCGGGCCGCCTGGCCGGCGGGGTAGACGCCGAAGACGATGCCCACCAGGGCGGAAAAGCCGAAGGCCAGGAGCACCGAGCCCGGCGTGATCAAAGAGGGCAGACCCGTGGCCAGGCTCACCAGGGTAACCAAACCGCCGCCCAGGAGGATGCCCAAGATCCCGCCCGTGGTGGTCAGCACCACCGCCTCGATGAGGAACTGCCGCCGGATGTCCCGGGGCCGGGCGCCGATGGCCTTGCGCAGGCCGATTTCCCGGGTGCGCTCCGTCACCGACACCAGCATGATGTTCATGATGCCGATGCCGCCCACCAGCAGGGCCACCCCGGCGATGCTGGCCACCACCAAGGTCATGATGTTGGTGACCCGGCGGATGCCCGCCAGCACCTCCTCCAGGCTGTTCACCAGGAACTGCTCCGGGTTGTGGCGCTGGGCCAGCACCGCCCGGACGTCCTCCATCACGCTGTCCACCATGCTCT
>DATGRI010000055.1 GCA_035303785.1 Sphingobacteriaceae bacterium | reverse complement strand
CTTCATGCGCCAGGAGGCCAGGACGGTGCGCCACGCCGTCAGGCCCACCCAGTTGGTGGCCGTGACGACGGCGGCGAAGGCCAGCTGGATGGGCACCGACAGGAGCATGGAGCGGATCCATAGCCCCAGCAGGGCGGCGGGCGGCCAGGTCAAGGCCACCCACCGGGCGGCCTGGGCGGGCGTGGCCAAGGCCCGGCTGCGGAAGACGCCCGCCGCCAGGCCCACCCCCAGCCAGCCCAGCCAAAAGGGCAGCACATTGGTGAACCACCGGGCGAAGGAAAGCTCCACCCCGTGGGTGCGCTGCCCTGCCAATATGAACATTCCTATGAAGAAGAAGTCGCCTATGGCTGCAAGAATTACCTTGCCGCGGGGACTCAAGGAACAATCAGCACCGGCACCCGGGCCTTCTCCAGGACGGCGTTGCTGACGCTGCCCAGGATGAGCCGGGTGATGGCGTGGATGCCCCGGCGGCCCATGACGATGACGTCCACCTTTTCTGCTTCGGCCACTTTCAGAATCTCCTCGGCCGCCTGGCCCGAAGCCAGGCGGATTTCTCCCTTCAGGCCCGCGTCCTGTATCCTGCGCAGCGCCCGGTTGGCTATGCGCAGGGGTTCCGTCCGGGCCAGCTCGGCGATTTCCTCGACCCATTCCGGGGTGTGAAAGGCGCTGGGTCCAGCGCCGACGGCCACAGCCATGGCCCGCTCGTACTGGTGGGGCTCCTCCACGAACACAACGACAAAGTTGACGTCAGGGTGTTGACCGAAAACGGCTGCAGCGGCGTCGGCCGCCCTTTGCCCGTCGTCGGAGCCGTCTACCGCCAGGAGAATCTTCACGAGGCTCGCCCCCATACCGACTTCCCGAGCCGTGCCCGGAAGCCGCCGGATTTAAGTAAATTCCCTGGGTTTAATTGCAAATAGTCACTTATATCTTACGGCATTGACCATGGGAAAGTAATGGCGTTTCCGGGGGCCCGCCATGTACGATATGGGAGGGGGAGGCTTTCATCATGTGTGGACGGTTCAGCCTGGTGCAGGATCCCGCGACGAAGGCGCCCCGCCTGTTCACCCGGGATCAGCGGACCGAGCCCTTCCGGCCCCGCTACAACATCGCCCCCACCCAGCCGGTGCTGGCCGTGGTGGGCAGCGCCGGCGGGGAGCGCTCCCTGGGGCACTTGCGCTGGGGGCTCATCCCCGGCTGGGCGAAGGATCCCGCCATCGGCAACCGGCTCATCAACGCCCGGGCAGAAACCGTGGCGGAAAAGCCCTCCTTCCGGACTTCATTCCGCCGGCGCCGCTGCGTCATCCTGGCCGACGGCTTTTACGAATGGCAGGCGGTGCCGGGGCGGAAGGCCAAGCAGCCTTACCGCATCACCATGCGAGACGACACCATCTTCGCCATGGCGGGGCTGTGGGACCGCTGGACCAGCCCCGACGGGGAAGAAATCTACTCCTGCACCATCATCACCACCCGGGCCAACGCCCTGCTGGAGCCCATCCACCACCGCATGCCCGTCATCCTGGACGGCGATCCTTTGGACCGCTGGCTGGACCCGTCCCTGGATGAGCCCCATCAACTGCTCCCCTTGCTGGACCCCTTCCCCGCCGATGCCATGGCGGCTTGGCCGGTGTCAACGAAAGTGAACAATCCCCGCAACGACACCCCCGACGTCATCGTTCCCTTGGAGGAGGGAGGGCTGCCCCTTGGCACCTGAAGGCACCGACGACATGGTGCTGGTTATGGATATCGGCAACACAAACACATTGATGGGGCTGTACCGGGACAATCAATTGCTGGATCACTGGCGGCTCACCACCAACCGCAACCTGACCGCCGACCAGTACGCGGCGGAGATGGCGGGCCTCTTCGCCCTGCGGGGCCGCTCCTTTAACCAGGTGAAGGCCGTGGCCATCGCCTCGGTGGTGCCGCCCTTGTTTTATACCCTGCGGGAGTTTGCCCAGACATACTTCGGCGCCACGCCCTTGTTCATCAACCCCGATTTGGACACGGGGGTTCCCTTGGATGTGGACGAGCCCCAGTCGGTGGGGGCCGACCGTATAGCCAACGTGGCCGCGGCCTACGACCGCTTCAAGGACGCCTGCATAGTGGTGGATTTCGGCACGGCCACCAACTTCGACGTGGTCTCCTCCGAAGGAGCCTTCATGGGCGGCGCCATCGCCCCGGGCATCCAGATCGCCATGGACGCCCTGTTCAAGATGGCGGCGGCCCTGCCCCGGATCAAACTGGTGCGGCCCCCGTCGGCCGTGGGCCGCAGCACCGTCACCAACATGCAGGCGGGCATCCTGTTCGGGGTGGCCGGCCAGGTGGACGGCATAGTCCGCCGCATCCATGAGGAGTTGGGACGCCAGGTGCCGGTCATCGCCACAGGCGGGCTGGCGCCCCTGGTGGCCGGCGAATGCGAGACGGTGACAGCCGTGGACCCCTTGCTGACCTTGACGGGCATTTACCTCATCTACCAGCGCTATACCGGTACAAGAAGGGAGCAGAACCCATGACTGCGGTGCCCAACCCCAGTAACGAGGAGATCGGCGACATCCTGAAGCGGGTGCGCACCATTGCCGTGGTGGGCGCCTCCACCAATCCCCAGAAGGAAGCTCACACGGTGCCGGCCTTCATGAAGAGCCAGGGCTACCGGATTATTCCCATCAACCCCAACGCCGACGAGATTTTCGGGGAGAAGGCCTATCCTTCCCTGACAGACCTGCCGGAAGACCTGGTCAAAGAAGTGGACATGGTGAACTTGTTCCGGCCCGGCGATCAGGTGGGTCCCCATGTGGAGGCGGCCATCGAGCTGGACATCCCCATCGTCTGGATGCAGCAGGGCATCCGCAACGACGAGTGGGCCGGCAAAGCCAAGGCTGCCGGCCTGACGGTGGTCCAGGACCTGTGCATCCGCATGGCCTATCAGTACTTCAAGGCCAAGTGGGAGCTTTCGTAGAAGGGTTTGCCGCCGGCAGTTTTGCCGCCGGCGGTCTGGTGGCCCCCTTCGGCAGCGGCATCGCCGGGCGAACCGTCAGCACCGGCTGGGCCTGGGCCATCCCCTGCCTGGGTGAGTCCCAAGCGCCGCCGGGGGCTTTCGGGGCGGTTCAGCCATAGGGCCGCCCACCCGGAGGCGTGGGCGCCGGCCACGTCGGTGTCCAGGCGGTCGCCCACCATGATGGGCTGTCGGGCCTCGGGGAATGCCCGCCGGGCGTACCGGAACAAATGGGGCGCCGGCTTGCCGGCCAACTCCCCCCGCCTCTCCCCTGCCGTCTCCACCGCCGCCACCAGGGCGCCGGTGCCCGGCCGGATCCCGTCGGTGTAGGGGTAGATGGGATCCCGGTTGGTGACTACGAAGGGGAGGCCTGCCCTCACCCCCCGGACCGCCTCGGTGATGACGGCGTAATCCCATTCGGATGTGCCGCCCACCACCACTCCCTGGGGGTCTTGGGCCATGCGGGTCACCGGCTCCAGGCCCGCCTCCAGCAGTGCCTGGCGGACCCCCTCGGAGCCCACGTAGAGCACCGGGGCGCCCCGGGGCACCAGTTCGGCCATCCGTTGGGCGGCTGCCACCGCCGCCGTCAAGACGGGATAGGTTGTATGGGGCGGCTCCGGGCTGCGGAGAGGAAAGCCCATGCGGGCCAGCCGTTGGGCGATGGCCTCAGGCGGGCGAAAAGGATTGTTGGTTATGTAGGCTATGGCCACACCCCGGCGGGCCAGTTGGTTCACCCATTCCAAGGCGTCGGGGAAGGGCCGCTCCCCCACATACAATGTTCCGTCCAGGTCAAATCCCCATAGGTCGTATTTTTTCGGGTCCAGGGTCGTGTCGCTCCTCATGGGGTGGGAACACCGGCCTCGGCCAGCAGCTGGGGCAGGGCCTCGCCGGCCTTGGCCCTGATGGCATACTGGGCCCAGCCGGCCATGCCCGACGGCTCCGGGTTGATCTCGATGATGACGGCTCCCCCCTGGGCCGCCAGTTCGATGAGCCCAGCGGCGGGATGGACCACGGCGCTGGTGCCCACCACCAGCATGACCGCCGCCGCCATGGACCGCCGGTAGGCTTCGTGCCACGCATCGGGGGGAAGGCTCTCGCCGAACCACACTACCGCCGGCCGGGACAGGGCGCCGCAGGCCGAGCAGTACATCAAGCCCGATGCGTCGGGGGGAATGGGCTCCACATGGGGGCACCGGGTGCAGCGGGCGTCCAGCAGGGTGCCGTGGATCTCGATGACGCTGGCGGAGCCGGCCCGGCGGTGGAGCCCATCCACGTTCTGGGTGATGACGGTCACCAGATCGTCTTTATGGTGATGCTCCTTGACGAAATGCTCCAGGGCGGCCAGGGCGTAGTGGCCGGGATTGGGCTGGGCTTCGGTCACCAGGCGGCGGCGCCAGTGGTACCATTCCCAGACCCGCTCGGGGTCTCGCTGGAAGGCCTGGGGCGTGGCCAGTTCCTCGGGCCGGAAGCCTTTCCACAGGCCCGCCTGGCCCCGGAAGGTGGGGATGCCGCTTTCGGCGCTGATGCCGGCGCCCGTAAGGGCCGCCACGGGAAGGCCTTCTTTTGTGGCCTCGGCCAAGGCCCGGGCCGCTTCTTTGATGGCCAGCATGGTCCTTCTTCCTCCCCCAAACCGGCGTCGACTACTCCGGCCCGGTCGTCCGGCTGCCGGCCGGTCAACGGGCGGATTCGATCCGGTTCCTGATCCGGCCGATGCCGCTGATTTCCACGGTGACTACGTCGCCCGGATGCAGGTAGGCGGGCGGGTTTTGGGCGAAGCCGACGCCTTCCGGCGTGCCCGTCAAAATGATATCACCCGGCAGCAAGGTCATCCCGTGGGACAGTTCGGCGATGATGCGGGCCACGGTGAAAATCATCTGCCGGGTTCCCGCCTCCTGGCGCAACTCGTCGTTGACCCAGCAGCGGACTTCCAATTGCTGCGGGTCGGGGATTTCATCGGCGGTGACCAGCCACGGCCCCATGGGGCAGCTGCCGTCCAGGCTCTTGCCCTTGAGCCACTGGCCGCCGTGGCGCCGCTGCAGGTCCCGGGCGGAGATGTCGTTGCCCGCCATGTAGCCGAAGACGTAGTTGAGAGCCTCTTCTTCGGGGACGTCGCGGCCCTTGCGGCCGATGACCACCGCCAGTTCTCCTTCGTAGTCCAGGCGGCGGGTCCAATGGGGCTCCACCACGATGGGGGCGTAGGGTCCGTTGGCGGCGGTGCTGGCTTTGGTGAAGAAGGTGGGATGGTCCGGCAGTTGGGCGTCGTCGGCGAGTCCCCGCCGGCCTTTCCCTTCCTCGAAGTGGGCGAGATAGTTCCAGCCGACGCAGAAGATGTTGCGCCGGGGCTCCGGCAGGGGCGCCAGAAGATTTTCCTCAACTAAAGGAATGGTGGCCTGCCGGCTGCGGGCCATGGCTTCAATACGTTGCAGCGCCTCCCGGCCGCCTTCGATGATGGCCTGAAGGCCGGTGAACTCCGTGCCCAGATCCAGGACGGCGTCCTCCACAACCAGGCCGGGGCGAGGCTGTCCATTTGATAGGAAGGTAACCAGGCGCATATTCCGTCAATCCTTCCCCATGCTCATATCCAACATCATAACCCAGGGCCGGGCGGGCGGGTTAAGTTGCGGGAATGGGCTTATTTCCCCGGCTCAAGGCGAAAATGAAAGCCTAAGCCCAGCAGGTGGGCGTATTCCGGGGAATCAACCCTTTGCCGGCCCGGAACACCGGAAAATAAGCTTCTTCCCTGGGCTTGAGGCGCCGGAACCGGCCTCCCAGACCAGGAATTAGCCCAGCCCATGGGCTTAAGAGGAAAAAGGGGCGGGGTTGGGGGCCGCAATGGGGGCAGACAGGGCGCGGCCTCCCGGGGATCAGCCCTTGATCAGCCTTCCACCTGGGGCTCGGGCTCGGGCTCGGGCACCGGGCTGGGTTCGGGCTGGGCCCAGGTGATCTTCACCTTGGAAATCCGGCGGCCCATGAGTTCGGCGACCTCCAAGGTCAGGCCGTCCACCTGGACCGATTCGCCGGCCTTGGGCAGCCGCCCCAGGCGGTTGAACACGATGCCGGCCACGGTGTCGGCCTCCTCATCGGGCAGGCTGAGGTTCAGGCTTTCGTTGATGTCGCTGACGCTGGCGCTGCCGGCCACGATGGCCGTTTGTGGGTCGACAATATCGTACTCAGGCTGCACGACGTCGTACTCGTCGCTGATGTCGCCGAGGATTTCCTCGATCAAATCCTCCATGGTGATGAGGCCCTCGGTCTCGCCGTACTCGTTCAGCACGATGGCCATGTGGCTCTTGGCCTTGCGCAGGTCGGCAAAGAGCTCGTCGGCCTTTTTCCCTTCGGGAACGAACAAGGTGGGGCGCATGATGTCGCCCAGGGTGACGTCCCGCTTCCCTTCGGCGATGACCTGCAGCAAGTCCTTGACGTGGATGATGCCGGCGATGTGGTCCACGGACTTCTCATATACGGGAATCCGGGAGAAGGGGCAGGTGGCCAGGCGCTGCACCGCCTCCCCCGCGGTCATGGCCATGGGCAGGGCCACGATGTCGGCCCGGGGCACCATGAGTTCGCCCACCTCGGTGTCGCCGAACTCGAAGATGCCGACGATCATCGCCCTTTCTTCGGAGTCCAGGATGCCTTCCTCTTCGCCGATGTCGACAAAGGTCCGGAGTTCTTCCTCGGTGACCAGCTTTTCTTTCTCGTCCGCCTTGAAGCCGATGAGCCGGAGAATGAGGGAAGAGATAAAGGAAAACACGGCGGCAAAGGGCGACAGAACCCGCATCAGGGCGGCGATGGGCCCCGCCGCGCGGCTGGCGACCTGCTCCGGGCGATGGGCCGCCAGGGTCTTGGGTGTGATTTCACCGAAGATAAGCACCAATACGGTCATGACGCCGGTGGCGATGAGCACGCCGTTGACCCCGAACCACCGGATGAACAAAGCGGTGGCCACCGACGAGGCGGCGATATTGATAAGGTTGTTGCCGATCAACAAGGTGCTGAGGAGTTTGTCGGGCTGGGAAACGATGTTGGCGATGGTCTGGGCGGCAGGAGCCTTCTGGTCCACCAAATGGCGGATGCGCACTTTGCTGAGGGACATGAGTGCCGTTTCTGCGCCGGAGAAGAAGGCCGACAACAACAGCAACATACCAAGCAAAAGTAATTGCCGAATGCTACTGGGGTCGTCCATTTAGGTCCAACCACTCCCTTGCCCTGGGCTGGCCTTTATTTTGTTCTAAATGCACCGGCGGGTGTCCTCCTGCTGTCCGAGGAGGGTTCCCTTGGGTCCCCTTGGGTCCCCTAGGTCGCACCCGTTTAGCTGCCAAAGGGTCCCGGTCCACCCATTATATAGTGTTGACACTTTGGGCAGCCGGCCATAATCTAACATTCAAAAGACCGTTTGAATGAGATTTTAGCCAGGCCTTTTGACTGGGTCAATTGCAGGAGCCGGGGAGGTTCGGCTGTGGCCGCGGAAACAGTGCAGGCAACTCAGGAAGGAGTAGTGCCGGGGGTGCCGCGTGCGCAGGCGGAGTCCTTGCCGGCGGGGCCCCTGGCCGAGGATGCGTCCTGCGAAATCTTCACCCATGACGCCGAAAAGGTGGCCCGCCTCAAGCCCCTGGTGGGCATCACCCAGGGCATGGCGCCCCTGTTCAAAGCCCTGGCCGACGACACCCGGGTGAAAATCGTCTACGCCCTCACCCAAGAGGACGAACTGTGCGTCTGCGATGTGGCTTCCATCATCGGCAGCAGCGTGGCCACCGCCTCCCATCATCTCCGCCTGCTGCGCCTGATGCGCCTGGTGCGGAGCCGGCGGGAAGGCAAGATGATGTTTTATTCCCTCCATGACGAGCATGTCCGCCAGTTGATGGAGATCGCCCTGGCCCATGTGCAGGAAGAGAACGGTGCACTGACATGAGCACGGCCCCTGTCCCCGACCGAACTGTATACCGGCTGGCCGGCTTGACCTGCGCCGACTGCGCCGCCCGCTTCGAGCGGAAGTTGAAGGAGTACCCGGGCGTTATCGACGCCACCGTCAACTTCGGCGCCGCCAAGGTGACCATTACCGGCACGCCGCCGCCCGTCGAGGTCATCAACGAGTTGGGCGCCTTCGACAACATCCGGGTGGATGAGGGGGCCCTGGGCCGGGCGGTGCCCGGTGGGGTGGCCGATGCGACATCCGAGTCGCCGGCCGGAGCGCCCGCCGGAGCGGCGCCCGGAGCGGAACAGCCTCCTTGGTGGGCGGCGCCCACTACGGTGCTGACAGGTTTGTCGGGCGTGCTCATCGCCGTGGCCTTCGGGCTGCAGTGGCTGACGGGCCGGGGCGTGGCGGGCCAGGGCGTGGCGGCCGCACCGGAGTCTTTGATTGTAGGGCTATACCTCCTGGCCACCTTGGCCGGCGGCTGGCGGGCGGGCCGCCAGGGTCTGCGCAACCTGACCCGCCTGGAATTCGACATGAACACCTTGATGACCGTGGCCGTCATGGGCGCCGTGGGCATCGGCTACTGGGAAGAGGCCGCCGTGGTGGCCTTCCTGTTCGGCGTCAGCGACACGTTGTCGGAGTATTCCATTGAAAGAGCCCGGCGCTCGCTACGGTCCCTGCTGGAGCTGGCGCCCCGGGAGGCCCAGATCGTCCGGGATGGCCGGGAACAGACAGTGCCGGTGGAGGACGTCCAGGTGGGCGACCTGCTGCTGGTGCGCCCCGGCGAGAAAATCGCCATGGACGGGGTTGTCGAGTCCGGCTCGTCATCGGTCAACGAGGCGGCCATCACCGGGGAAGCCATACCCGTGGCCAAGGAAGCCGGCGCACAGGTTTTCGCCGGCTCCATCAACGGCGAGGGCGCCTTGAGGGTCCGGGTCAGCAAGTTGGCCCAGGACACCACCCTGGCCAAGATCATCGAGATGGTGGAGGAAGCCCAGGAACAGCGGGCGCCCATGAAGGCCTTCGTCGACCGGTTCGCCCGGTATTACACGCCCGCCGTCATGGCGGCGGCGGTCTTGATCACCGTGATGCCGCCCTTGCTGCTGGCGGCCCCGTGGCAGCCCTGGCTGTACCGGGGGCTCTCCCTGCTCATCATCGCCTGCCCTTGTGCCCTGGTGGTCTCCACCCCTGTGGCCATCGTCACCGCCATCGGCAACGCCGCCCGGAACGGCGTGCTGATCAAGGGCGGTGTGCATTTGGAGAACTTGGGCTCCATTCGGGCTATTGCCTTTGACAAGACCGGGACGCTGACGGAAGGGCGGCCCCGGGTGACGGATATTGATGTGTTGGCCGGGGCTGGGCTCGGCGACGAAAGGCAGGCGCTCGGGTCCGGCGACGATTTGCAGGGGCTCGAGCCCGGCGACGGCGGGGATGGCACCGCCTCCGGCGCCTCGCCGGCCGCCCGGCTGGCGGTCCTGGCCGGGATTGAATCCCGGTCGGAGCACCCCCTGGCGGCAGCCATCGTCACCGCTTTGGCGGACCGGAACATCAACCCGGCGGAGGTGGACGACTTCCGCGCCCTCCCGGGCAAGGGTGCCCATGCCCTCTACCGAGGCCAACGGTACTACGCCGGCAACGTGCGGCTGTTTGAGGAGTTGGGGGTCAATTTGGATCAGGCCCGCCCCCTCCTGGACCAGCGCCACGGGGAAGGCAAGACGACGGTGCTGTTCGGAACCCCGTCAGAAGTGCTGGCCGTGGTGGCCCTGGCCGACCACGTCCGGGACAGCAGCCGGTGGGCCATCGACCGCCTGGGGGAAGCCGGCGTGACCAGGACCATCATGCTCAGCGGCGACAACGAAGCCACCGCCCGGGCCGTAGCCCAGCAGGTGGGTCTGGCCGAGTATCGGGCCGAACTGCTGCCCGAAGACAAAGTTGCCTATGTTAAGGCACTCGTCGAGCAGCACCAGCGGGTGGCCATGGTGGGCGACGGGGTCAACGACGCCCCGGCCCTGGCCACCGCCACCACCGGCATCGCCATGGGCGGCGCGGGCTCTGACACCGCCATCGAAACGGCGGACATCGTCTTGATGGGCGATGATCTGACGAAGCTGCCTTACGCCGTCCGGCTCAGCCGCAAGACCTTGGCCGTCATCAAGCAGAACATTGCCTTTTCCCTCATCATCAAGGCTCTGGCGGTGCTGCTGGTCTTCCCGGGCTGGTTGACCTTGTGGCTGGCCGTACTGTCCGACACCGGCGCCACGGTGCTGGTGGTGCTGAACAGCCTGCGGCTGTTGCGGGTCGGGGAGCGTTAATCAGGGATCGCTCTAAGGGGCTTAGCTGAGGGCGGTCTCTAGGAGGGCCAGCAGGGCGGCGAACTCTTCATCATTAAGGTCGGCCTGCAGCCGGCCCGCCAGGTGTTGATCCTAGTACTCCGCAAAGGCCGCTTGAAGCTGCTCAACCATCCACGGGATGGCACTCCGGTGCCCCTGTTTGCGCTCCGCCACGACCTGGCTCTGGCCGACCAGTTTCGTCACTATCACATGGCCCGCCGGTGCCCCGCCGTAAACTGCTACTTCTAGCCCCAAGAGTTCCGCCCGCTCCATTCTTAAGGGAGTCGGGGATCAAGCCCAGCTGGTCGGTCTTGGCGATCTCCGGCACCGCCCAATCGGACACCGTCTACTCCACGGCCCCGCTCACCGTGAAGGGCACGCTCATAACCAAAGTCTCATCGCTATAACGGTGGTCCTGGCTGTACAGGCGGGCCTCGAACTCTCCGTACTCAGTGGCCTGAGCTTTTGCCGCGCGTAGATCAGCTAGAAACTAGCCAATCAGGTAATGGAAGTATATGTTATTAACACGTGACCGACAAAATAAGAAAGGAGGGCAGTCAATGGAGTGGTTGATGGAAGAAGCAAGCCGGCTGGAGAAGCGGGTCGCAGAATTGGAGCAAGAGAACCGGCGACTTCAAGAAACAATCCAGGTGCAAGAACGGGAATTAAAAAAACTGCTAGGCGAGTTCAACAGCCTGCGCCGGGAATTCATGGGTGATGAAAACCCGCTGTCCGGGCGCAAGGTTGCCATTATCGGCCCGTCTTTTAGAAAGGAAGTTTACAAGGAGTTGGTCGAGGGGCTGGGCGGCCGCTTTCTCTTCGCACCTTCCGAGGAAAAGCTGAGTGCCATCGACCGGGCGATGTCCAAGGCGGACGGTGTGATTTTCATTACGACCTATACCAGCCACAAAGCCAACGATCACGTGAAGGCGGCGGAGGAGCGCTACCAAGTACCAGTGGTTCCTGTCAACGTTACAGGCCTCGATGCTCTCCGAGACGCCATCCTCAACATGCTCAATCCCATTATGGAGCATCGGGAAACCGCCTAGGCACGGAGCCTCATGGGCCGGCGGTTTCCCGCAAAATGTATAGATAAGCTTTTTGAGCCTATAGGGCATTTCTTTGAGGTTTTGCACCGGATTGGTAAAGATTTTGAGCCCTTCCCGAGGCCCAAAGGGGCGGGGAAGTGCCATACTTTGCGCAATAGCCCGGGAATTTGGCCGGTTTTTGGGTTCCGACTGTCCGGCAGCCACCCCAAGAAGTACAAAAACTCAAAATTGTACGCGCTAGACCCAATATCGCTGAGTGAAATTTTGTGGAACAGCAAAAAGCAGCCCATAAGAGCGGGGAAGATCACTGTTCTTGGGCCTTATTTTGGGGACAAAGCAAAAAACAAAGCGCCTCCGGGCCGGGCTGCGGCTGCCGGAGGCGCACCGAAAACAATTTGAGCCAGCGATAAGCGGGATCCTGTCGTGGACGATCATCTATCTGGGACGCCGGTTGCCCGGCGCCTCAAGCGGCCAACCCGAGGGGTCCGCGGGCCACCTCATCCCCCTCCTACTTGGCCTTGCTGCCGGTGGGGTTTGCCTAGCCGGCCAGTCGCCTGACCGCTGGTGCGCTCTTACCGCACCGTTTCACCCTTACCGTCCGTGGGACACCGTCCATGGGACGGCGGTATGTTTCTGTGGCACTTTCCCTGGGGTCGCCCCCGCCGGACGTTATCCGGCACCGTGCCCTGTGCAGTCCCGACTTTCCTCGAGTGCCACCTTGCGGCCCGGCACCCGCGATCGTCTCGCTGACTCAAGCAATCTCGAGCAGTTCAAGCAGTTTCAAGCAATCTCAAGCAGTTTCGAAATTTTGCGCGCACTTATTATGTTAACCCGGAACTAAGAAACAGGCAAAGCCCCGGCACCGGCCGGCGACTACCGATCCGACGGCCGGCGGGCGACTACGGATCCAGCAGGTCCTTCAAATCCACCCGGATGCGGGTTTCATCGCCCAACACAGGCAGCAGCTTCAAGCCGGGCGGCGGGTCGCTAAGGAGACGCTCCCGGGGAAAGGCCATGCCCCGGCACGGATCCAGCAGTTGATCGGCCATCGGCTGCCAGGTGAGCACGCAGCCGAAGGGGCGGTCGGCCACGGCCAGAAAGGTGCCGTCCTGGCCCGCCAGGAGGAAGAAGCCCATAGGCCGGGGAGGCCGCCATTCGTCGAAGGCGAAGTGGGTGACGGTGCCCGGCTGGTAGCGTTCCGGCGTCAGATCCACGTACCGGCCTTCCACCAGCCAGTCGACGCGGCGGCTGGCCAGGAAGCTCCACAGCATGGCCGCCAGCACGAGCACAACCAATATATAAAGCCCGATGGAAAAAATGTTGTGATAAGTCAGACGTGTGGGCCCGCGGCCCTGGGCGGCCGGGCCCATCATGCCGGGGCCGGGCGCGCCGGCCGGACCGGCTCCGGGCGAAGGCGTGCCTGCCGCCGTCGCGCTGCTCACCAAAACTTCTCTCCTTGCCCTGCATCTATGGTCCGCTGGTCATCCCCCGGCAGGCTGTGCCCTTCCAGGTCCGGCATGGTGTCGCCGCCCAAAACCAGTTGGAAGCCGGCGAACCGGGACAAGTGGGCTGCCGCCAACAGGGGCTGCTCCAACTGGAAGTACCAAAATTCTTCGTCTCTGGTGAAAGTATCGGCAAAGGTCACCACGGTCAAAATGTCGGCCAAGGGCAAGTCGATGCGGCCGATGCTGTCCATGCTCAGCCTGGTATGGCCGCCGTCCATGGCGGCGTAGACCAGGGCCTGATCGGTAATGACCATGGTGCCCCGGGACCGCCGCTGGAACTCGTCTTCGACTTCGTTGACGGGCACCAGATGGGAGGCCGCCGCCTGGAAATACGCCTGCTCGCCCGGCTGCAGGTCGACGGCCGTGGCCAGCAGGGGCGTCACCTGCCCGCTCAAGATGCGGCGCGCGGCTTCCCTTTCATCTAAATGACGCTGCTGCAACAGCAAGCGCTCCCGTTCCCGGTTGATGGCTTTGCGACCGCCGACTGCTGCCAGGGCTACCAGGGCGGCGGCGGCCAGAATCACTAAAATCCATGCCACAGAAGGTTCGGCACCTCCCTGGTAGTTTATCACGTCCGCGAAATGTGGCAGCGCGGCAAAAACTATCTATCGTACGGCGTCACCCCGGCGGGCACGATAGCAAGCAAAGGAGGTGACATAATATTGGCTCAGGGACAACAGCGTAACACGCATTTGGTACCGCAGGCCCGGGCGGGGCTGGAGCGCCTCAAGTTCGAGGTGGCCCAGGAGCTGGGCATCCCCAACTACTCCGGCTACCTGGGTGACGTGCCGTCCCGCATCAACGGTGCCGTCGGCGGTAACATGGTCCGCCGCATGATCGCGCTGGCCGAGCAGCAGCTGGCGCAGAACCAACCCCAGTAGGCCAAGTCTAACAACAATATCCGTCCGGCGGTGCAGACGGTTCCCATTCGGTAGGAAGGCCATGGCGGGCAGCCCATTGGGGCTGCCCGTCACTGCAATCCTAGGCTTCCTCGGGCGCCATCCGGCCGTAGCGGCTGTTGAAGAACAGCAGGGGCCGGGCCAAGGCGGCCGGATCGGCAACCCCGGCATCGGCGGCCTCCGCCCGGCCGGCAGCCTCAGCCGCCGCCCCATGGGCCGCCGGATCCGCCACTTCCACGCTGGTCACTTCGGCCAGCAAGATGTCGTGGTCGCCGCCGGGATAGACGGCGGCCAGCTTGCACTCCATCCAGCCCAGGGCGCCTTCGATGCCCGGCAACCCGCCCTGCAGTTCCCGGTAGCGGACTGCCTGTTCCAAGTCTGGCTCCCGCTGGCCGGCGAAATACTGGGAAACAGCGGCCTGGGGCTCGCTGAGGATGCTGATGCTGAAGGGCCCGCCGCCCGTCAGGATGCCGTGCATGAAGCGCTGGCGGCCGACGCACACCAGCACCTGAGGAGGGTTCAAGGATACAGAAGTAAAGGAGTTGACCGTCATGCCGAAAATGTTGTCGTGATTCTCCGGGTCCCGGGCCAGCACCACCGTGATGCCGGTGGCGAACTTGGCCATGACCCGCCGGAGATCATCACCGGATACTGCCAAGGAATGTCGCCTCCCCGTCTTCTCCCCGTGACCTCTCCCGGGGTATTACGACACATCCACGAAAACGCTGCCGTCCTCCACCTTGACCTGGAATGTATCCACAGGCAGGACCGCCGGCAGGGTCAGGGCACGGCCGGTGGCGATGTCGAACTTGGCGCCGTGGCGGGGACAGGAAACCGTACCGTTCATGATTTCCCCTGCCGATAGTGATGCTTCGTCGTGACTGCAAATATCATCGATGGCGTAAAACCCGTCCTCCAGGTGGAACACCGCCACCCGCCTGCCTTCCACTTGGAAGCAGGCGGAAGTGCCGGGCGGAACGTCCTCCACGGCGGCCACCCTCACAAAGGCCAACCCCATCACGTCTCCTTGTCAAAAGGGAGCGCCAAGGCGGACCCCGGCGCTCCCTTCCTGTTTCCGTCTGCCGAGGCTCGGTGGTTACCCGACCGAACCTTCCATTTCCAGTTGGATCAGGCGGTTCATCTCCACGGCGTACTCCATGGGCAGCTCCTTGGTGAAGGGCTCGATGAAGCCGTTGACCACCAAGGCCATGGCCTCGTCCATGTTCAGGCCGCGGCTCATCAGGTAGAACAACTGCTCCTCGCCCACCTTGGAGACGCTGGCTTCGTGCTCCACGGTGACGCCCCGCTGCTCATCCACCTCGATGTAGGGATAGGTGTCGGAGCGGGAGTCGGCGCCGAACATGAGGGCGTCGCACTCCACCCGGGAGGCGGAGTTGACGGCGCCCTTGTAGACCTTCACCAGGCCCCGGTAGGTGGCGCGGCCGCCGTCCTTGGAGATGGACTTGGACACGATCTTGGACCGGGTGTCGGGAGCCACGTGGACCACCTTGGCCCCGGCGTCCTGGTGCTGGCCCTTGCCGGCGAAGGCGATGGACAGCACGTCGGCCCGGGCGCCCCGGCCCACCATGTACACCGCCGGGTACTTCATGGTGACCTTGGAGCCGATGTTGGCGTCGACCCATTCCACGGTGGCGTCCTCGTGGGCCACCGCCCGCTTGGTCACCAGGTTGTAGACGTTGTTGGACCAGTTTTGGATGGTGGTGTACCGGATGCGCGACCCCTTCAGGGCCACCAGCTCCACCACGGCGCTGTGGAGGGAGTCGGTGGCGTAGATGGGCGCCGTGCAGCCTTCCACGTAGTGCACGAAAGACCCCTCGTCGGCGATGATGAGGGTCCGCTCGAACTGGCCCATGTTCTCCACGTTGATGCGGAAGTAGGCCTGCAGGGGAATGTCCACCTGCACTCCCGGCGGCACGTAGATGAAGGAGCCGCCGGACCATACGGCGGTGTTCAATGCGGCAAACTTGTTGTCTTCCGTAGGCACTACCGTGGCAAAGTACTTGCGGACCAGCTCGGGATGCTCCCGGACGGCGGTGTCTGTGTCGGTGAAGATGACACCCTGCTCTTCCAGTTCCTTCTTCAGGCTCTGGTAGACCACCTCGGACTCGTACTGAGCCGAAACGCCGGCCAGGAACTTCCGTTCAGCTTCGGGGATGCCGAGGCGCTCGAAGGTTTCCTTGATGTAGTCGGGCACCTCGTCCCAGCTGCGCCCCTGCTTGTCGGTAGGACGCATGTAGTAGTGAATGTCGTCAAAATTCAAGCTGCTCAGGTCCGCGCCCCACGTGGGCATGGGCTTCTTCTGGAAGACGGAGAGGGCGTGGAGCCGGATCTTCCGCATCCATTCGGGCTCGCCCTTAAGATAGGAAATCTCTTCGACGACTTTTTCATCCAGGCCCTTGGGGCCCTTGTAGGCGTAGCCTTCGTCGGGGTCCCGGAAGCCGTATTTATACTCGCCTACTAGTTCCAGGATTTCCTCGCTCACGGTGAGTCCCACCTCCCGTTCGCAATATTCCCACTTCGTTAAGAATGGTTACAGTATCTCCACTCTATCTGCAAATGAAAGTCAATGTCAACGCGAGCCGCCCCGGGGCCGCAGGCCCTCAAGCCTCCCGGGCCCGCTGGGCCCGCTGTTCCCGCAGTTGCGCCCGGCGGCGGTTCTCTTCGTAGATGCGCACCATGCCGGCGAAGCGGTTTTCGATGTCCCGGCGGATGGCCGGCAGGCCGGCCTCCAGTTCCGCCGCCGAGGCGAAACCCGCCCGGTGGAGGATCCGGCTGCCGCAGGACAACTCCTCGCCGGTGCGGCGGTTGATGAAGTAGCAGCGGCTGTGGAAGCCCTGGGGCTCGTCCTCCCCGGCCCGGCGCACTTCCACCGCCACTCCCGACGGGATGTGGAGCTCCAGGCGGCTAAGTTCCCCCGGGCCGGCGTCGCCCATGTCCTCCAGCACGACCCAGTGCCTGCCCTGCTCTTCTGCCGCCGCAATGAGCCGGGCCCTGGCGGTCACCGGTTCTTCCCCCAGCGTAGCCGGGGCATTTCGGCCACGGGGAAGTCCAGGTCCACCAGGCTGCCGTTGCGGAGCACCGTCAGGGTCACCGATTCGCCGTGGCGATGGGTGGCCAGCACCTGGCGGATGGAGCCCAGGCTGCCCACAGGCTCGCCCTTGATGCGCACCACCAGGTCGTCCACCATTACCCCGGCCTGCTGGCCCGGCCCCCCGTCGGCCACCTGGAGAACGGTGACGCCGCGGGTGACATCCAGGTCGAACAGGTCCACCAAGGCATTGTCGATGATTTCCGGCTCGCCGGAGAAGCCCAGCCACGGATGGGTGGCCTGGCCGTAGTCGATGATCTGGTTGGCCAGGCGCCACACGACGTCGGAGTGGATGGCCAAGCCCAGACCGTGCTGCCAGGGGATGCCCACCACGCCCACCAGGACCCCGTCCAGCCGGACCAGGGCGCCGCTGGTGTTGCCGGGATGGAAGCTGGCGTCGGTGATGATGAGGCCGTCCACGGGCAGCCGCTCGGGCCGGTAGACGGTCCGGTTGACGGAGGTGACCACCCCGAAGGTCACGTTGTAATCGTGGCCCAGGGCGTTGCCGATGGCCACCACCGCCTGCCCGGGCAGAACCTCGCGGGAGGAAGCCAGCTTGGGGGGCGCAATGCCGAGCCACCCGTCGATTTCCAGCACCGTCACGTGGTAGAGGGGATCCACCCCTACGATGGAGGCCCGGTACTTGCGGCCGTTGGCGGTCTGGACCTGTATTTCCTTTTCTTCACCGGACACGACTTGAGCGCTGGTGATAACGTGGGTGTTGTCGATGACCACGCCCGAACCCATGCCGGACAGGTCGCCGTTGTCTGCGGTAGCTCTGACGTGCACTACCGACGGCTGGATTTGCGCCACCACGTCGGTAATGGTCTTGGAAAGCGCGTCCACTGCCGTCCCTCCCCCCCAACAAGTCTCCCTATGGTGAGGCCGCTCTCCGTCCATGGCCGTTCCTTGTATTATCTTAACAAGTAATATGGAGAGGCAAGCGGCCACAGGCAACCATAGGTTGACAGGGTGACAGGTTAATTATATTCATTATAAATAGATAGCGGCAATAAATTTTTGGAGCGGGGGCTTGATCATGACGGCGACGCCCATATCCGCAACGCCGGTGCGCAGCCGGCTATATTGGTTGTTGGACCCGCAGACCTTGCTCACCCTGGCCACCTTGGTCCTGGTGGCCGCCGGGCTGCTGGTGGAATGGCTGGGTGATCCCACCCTCGCCCCATACATCTATGCCGCTGCCTACCTAACAGGTGGCTGGTACGCCGCCCAGCAGGGCATCCGCACCTTGCTCCAAGGGGATGTGGATGTAGACCTCCTTATGATTCTGGCCGCCATCGGCGCCGCCTTCCTGGACTACTGGCACGAGGGAGCGGTGCTGCTCCTCCTGTTCTCCGCCAGCAACACCCTGCAGCATTTCGCTTTGGAACGGGCCCGGCGGGCCATTGCCGCCCTGGTGGAGCTGCGGCCCCACCAGGCCACCCGGCTGGAGCCCGACGGCAGCGAGGTTACCGTTCCTATTGAAGATCTGGTGCCCGGCGACCGGGTCATCGTCCTGCCCGGCGAACGGGTGCCCGCCGACGGCGTCATCGCCGAAGGCCGGTCCACCTTGGACGAATCCTCCCTGACGGGCGAGTCCATGCCCGTGGGCAAGGGCCCCGGCGATCCCGTGTTTGCCGGCACCATCAACCATCACGGCGCCTTGACCGTCACCGTCACCAAGGATGCCTCGGACTCCCTGCTGGCCCGCATCGTGGCAATGGTGGAGCAGGCCCAGGAGGAAAAGGCCCAAAGCCAGGAGCGCATCGAGCGATTCGAGCAGATTTACGCCCGGGTGGTCATCGGCTTGACCATAGCCGCCGCCACCATCCCCCGGCTGTGGGGCGCCGACCCCGACGCCACCATGTACCGGGCCCTGACCTTGATGGTTGTAGCGTCCCCCTGCGCCGTGGCCATCGCCGCGCCGGCCACTTTCTTGAGCGCCATGTCCACCGCCGCCCGGCGGGGCGTGCTGTTCAAGGGCGGCAAGTACATCGAGCGGCTGGCCGATGTGCAGGTGGTGGCCTTCGACAAGACGGGCACCTTGACGGAAGGCCGGCCCCAGGTGACGGCCATGGTGACGGCCCCCGGCGTGACGGACGGGGAGCTGCTGGCGGTGGCGGCCGCCCTGGAGGCCCGCTCCGAGCACCCCCTGGCGGCGGCGGTTCTGCGCCACGCCCAGGAGCAGAATGTGACCTATCCCGAGGCCGACGACGTGACCGCCGTGCCCAGCCGGGGCGTGGTGGGCACCGTGGCAGGCCGCCCCGCCTTTGTCGGCGACCACGTGCTGGCCCGGCAGCGCCTGGACCGCCTGCCCCCTGAGGTTATGGCCCAGGCCGAAGAGTTGAAGGAGCGGGGCCACACCCTGGCCTTCGTGGGCACCGATACCGGCCTCCTGGGGGTCATCGGCTTCGGCGACCGGCTGCGGCCCGACGCCTACACGGCCGTGGCCCAGCTGCGGGAATTGGGCATCCGCCACACGGCCCTGCTCACCGGCGACCATGGCGGCGTGGCCCGGGTGGTGGCCAAGGAGCTGGACATCGACGAATGGCATGCCGACATGCTGCCCGAGGAAAAGGCCCAGGTCATCAACCGCCTGTCGGCCAAGGGCCCCGTGGCCATGGTGGGCGACGGGGTGAACGACGCCCCGGCCCTGGCCACCGCCAGCGTGGGCGTGGCCATGGGCGGCGCCGGCACCGACGTGGCCTTGGAGACGGCCGACGTGGTGCTCATGACCGATGAGATCAGCCTGTTTCCCTTCGCCCTGGACGTGTCCCGCCGGGCCCGGCGGACCCTGTACCAGGGGCTGGGCTTGGCGGTAGGCGTCATCGCCGTCCTGGTGGTTCTTACTTTGTTTGATCTGATCACCTTGTCGGTGGGCGTCATCGGCCACGAGGGCAGCACCCTGCTGGTGGTGGCCAACGGCCTGCGCATGCTCTGGTACCGGCCGGCCCCGCCCAAGGCGGCCAAGGCCCCGGCGGCCATCGGAATGCCGGAGCCCGCCGGGCCCGCCACCTTGACGAAGGGGGAAGCCCTTTCCTATAGTGGCGATGGACACATAATGCAAGGGGTCCAAGGAACCGGGGCGCCCCGGGAAAGAAGGTCACTGGAGTGAACGCCACAGTTGAGCGCTTTCAAAAGCTGCTGACGGAGCGAGGTTACAGGGTTACGCCCCAGCGCCTGGCCATTTACGAAGCATTGGTGGAGTCGACCAGCCATCCCAGCGCCGAGGAGCTGTACCACCGGGTCCGGGACCGCTACCCCATGATGAGCCCCGCTACGGTGTACAACACCCTCCAGTTGCTGGTGGAACTGGGGCTGGCCACCGAACTGGGCTTTCCCGGCGAAACCCGCTACGACGGCAACCCCCATCTCCACGCCAACATCTTGTGCATCCGCTGCCGGCAGATCTTCGACCTGGACCTGCCGGACCTGTCCCATATAGAAAAGGAGCTGGCCAGTCGCTCGGACTTCCTGCTCCTGGGCCAGCGCCATGAGTTTTTCGGCATTTGCCCCGACTGCCGGCTGGAAGAGGCCGAGCAGGCCGGGGAGCCGGTCAATTAAGCTTCCCTGTCAACTGACCTTTCCCGGCCCCATCAGCAGGGCCAGGATGGCCTTCTGCACGTGGAGGCGGTTTTCCGCCTGGTCGAACACCACCGACTGGGGACCGTCCATGATCTGGTCGGTCACTTCCTCACCCCGGCGGGCCGGCAGGCAGTGCATAAATATGGCGTCCGCCGCCGCCAGGCCCATCAATTCTTCGTTCACCTGATACGGCCGGAAGATCTGCTGCCGCTCCTCAGCTTCGGCTTCGGCGCCCATCCCCGCCCAGACGTCGGTGTAGACCACGTCGGCGCCTTGGACGGCGGCCCGGGGATCGGTCATGATTTCCACCTGGCCCGGCTTGCCTTCGGACAGGGCCCAGGCCACTACGGTTTCGTCGGGCTCATAGCCCGGCGGGGTGGCCACCCGGATCTTGGCGCCGAACTTCACGGCCCCCTGGATCAAGGAATGGACCATATTGTTGCCGTCGCCCACATAGGCCAGGATCAGGTCGTTGAGGCGGCCCTTGTGCTCCAGGATGGTCATGTAGTCGGCCATGGCCTGGCACGGGTGCAGCCAGTCGGTGAGGCCGTTGATGACGGGCACCGTGGCGTGGCGGGCCAGTTCCTCCAGTTCGGAATGGGCGAAAGTGCGCACCATGATGCCGTCCACATAGCGGGACAGCACCCGGGCAGTGTCGGCCACGCTTTCACCCCGCCCCAGTTGGAGGTCGGCGGTGCTCAAATAGAGGCTGGTGCCGCCCAGCTGGCTCATGCCCACCTCGAAGGAAACCCGGGTGCGGGTGGACGGCTTGGCGAAGATCATGGCCAACGTCTTATGGGCCAGCAGGGGTCGGAACCGGCCGGCGGCGAGTTCTTCCTTCAAGCGGCGGGCGTAGTCCAGTATGAAGAACAATTCCGCGTCTGTATAATCGGTCAGTGTCAGGAAATGGCGCCCTTTGAACCGAAACTCGCTGCCCGGCTTGCCGCCGGCGCTACCGCCGGCTCCGGCGACAAGGGGAAGGGGCTCAGCCACTTCACCGTCCAGGCGTTTCGCTACCGACATGCCACTGCCTCCTATCCCTACGGCCCATGGGCCGCTCCCCGCGGCCCTTCTGTCAGTCTAGGCCATAACTATACCTTATGACGCATAAGTATGCAACATCACTGCATAATGTTTCTTTCGAGCCGCCCCGTCCCCTGGGAAAGGGCGCAGGATTCCCCTGAGGGACCAGGGGAAGCCACGGACGGCATGCATTGACAGCATAGGTCTCGCCTGTGGTGTGAGATTAAAGGCGGAACCATCATTGGCCGATGCCGGTAACGACACCCTCACCCAAAGGAGGTGAAGTGGATGGCGCGCAGCCGAAGAGAGCACCTGATCCCGGGCGCCTGGCGGGCGATGGAGAACCTGAAGTACGAGGTTGCGGCCCAGATCGGCCTGCCCAACTACTACGGCTACCTGGGGGACATGCCTGCGCGTTACCACGGGGCGGTGGGAGGCAACATGGTCCGGCGGATGATCGCCCTGGCCCAGCAGCAACTGGCCCAGACCACGGGCATCTCCCCGTCACCGTCCTTCAGCCCGTCGCCGACCTTCAACATTCCACTGAACAACAACCAGTTTCAGAGCATAGGACAGCCGCCGGCTTTCGTACCGCAAACACCGACGCCACTGGTCAACCAGCCGACCTTCGTGTAAACGACCACGACCACAGGCCCGCAAAGGACGGCCACCGGCCCCATTCCGGGGCCGGTGGTCTTTGGTGTTTTTTCAGATAATCTCGGTTGGTTCCCGACCGGGTCGGGCGGGCCCGCCCGGCAGGTTCACGCAAGGATTTGCGCGCCGGCGCCCTCCATCTCCGCCAGGGCCCTGTCGCCGTCGCCGGGCTGGACATCCACGGGCCGGGAGCCGGCGGCGATGACCACGGCGGCAAACCCTGCCGCCAGGGCGTCCAAGGTGGTGGCCCGGACGCAGTAGTCGGTGGCCAGCCCTCCCACGAAAACCCGCCGCACCCCCTGCTCCTTGAGCCATTCCGCCAGGCCCTTCCTGCCGGCCGCCGTCTCCCCGTTCTTCAAGTAGCCGGCAAAGCCGCTGTAGGCTTCCTTGTCGGATTCGAAGCCCTTTTGGAACACCGCACCCTCCACCACCAGGTCGGGGTGGAATTGGGCGCCGGGGGTGTTCTGGACGCAGTGGGGCGGCCAGGGCCCGCCCCGTTCGGCGAAGGAAATGTGGTCCGGCGGGTGCCAGTCCTGGGTGTAGACCACGGGCAGCCCCGCCTCCTGGAACCGGCGGATCCACCGGTTCAGCACCGGCACCACCTGGTCGCCGTCGGGCACCGCCAGGGCGCCGCCGGGACAGAAATCGTTCTGCACGTCAACGACAATCAAGGCATCGCCGGGCCGGATGTCCACCGGCGCCTGCCCGGGTTGTTCCGTCATGCCGGTCATGCCACCTCACAGTTCGGGCCCGGGAAACCACGAAAACCGGAGCCGGTGAATGTACAGGTCCGACAGCACGTTGAGAATCTTGCGGATGCGGGTGAACTCCTCGGCCAGCAGGTTCAGCAGCCTGTCCCAGCCCAGCCAGCCGGCGTTGGGATGGCGGGCGGCCATCCGGTAGTAGCGGCGGCCGATTTCCTCGATCTGCTCCGCCGGACCCAGGTCGCGGTGGCGGCGGGCAGCCCCCTCGCCCTGGACCTTCCCGCCGGCGGCCCCCAGGGCCGAGGTGAACCGGTCGGGCAGGCCCCGCCACTGCTCCCGGCCGATGTAATCGGGGAAGATGCCGGTCAGGAGCAGGGCCACATCCCCCACCCGGCGAAAGACGGCCAGCCGCTGGGCGTGGGGCGACTCGGCCCCCAGGCGGATGAGGGACGCCACATCCAGTTCGTCGGTGCCCCAGCTGTGGACGAAGTTGCACGGTTCGTCCAGGTCGTCCACGGGCTCTTCCATCAACTTGATTTGGGTGAAGGAAGCCAGCATGTCGGCCAAGTAATGGAGAACCTGGTGGTTGGCCAGGAGGCCCGCCAGGGTCTTGGTGTCGAAAACGGGCACCCGGGACCGGGGCGCCGCCCATTCGGGGGTGTAGCCGGCCCGCTCCAAGTCCCGCCGCACCTGGCGCAGCAGGACGGCAAAGAGCAGATACGGCGAGATGCGCAGGATGATGTCCTGGTCCGCCATGATCCGTTGGGCCAGCCGGACATCGCCCAGCATGGCCTCCAGAGCCGACGGTTCGTTGTGGGCCAGCCTGGCCACCCGTTCCCGGTCTGCAGGCTCCTGGACCAGGGCATTGACGATGAAGCGAACATCCCGTTCGCCTAGTTGTTCCAGGACCAGGAGTTCTGCGTTCAACGAGGATCACCCCGAGAGTTGCGTAGACGGTGCGCCGTTTAGTGTATTCTATCACGGGGCCGGGGACCGACTACACGCCATTTTGGGAGCCGTGAACGAAGTGAGCGCCATCACACCGCAGGGGGCCGGGGAGGCCCTTTCCATCGGCATAATAGGTGTACCTGTTGACCTGGGCGGCAATCGCCGGGGCACCGACATGGGCCCCAGCGCCCTGCGCTACGCCCGCCTCGCCCGGCATTTGGAAGCCTTGGGCCATTCCGTCCGGGATTACGGGAACTTGGATATTCCCATCCCGGAGACCCGGCCGCCGGGCGACCACACCCGGCGGTACTTTGAGGAGATCGTCGCCTTGTGGCACCAGTTGGCCGGGGTGACGGAAGACATCTGCCGCTCCGGGGGTGTGCCCCTGGTGCTGGGGGGCGACCACAGCCTGTCGGTGGGCGCCCTGGCCGGGGTGGCCCGGGTGCACCAGCAGCCGGGCATCTTGTGGATCGACGCCCACGCCGACATGAACGACCCCACCACCACCCCCAGCGGGAACATCCACGGCATGTCCCTGGCCGCCACCATCGGCGCCACCACCGACGACATGCTGGCGGCCCTGCCCCAGCCCCTGCCCCTCCCGCCGGAGCGGGCGGTGCTCATCGGCGCCCGGGACCTGGATGAGCCGGAAAAGGAAAAGGTGCGCTCCTCGGGCGTGACGGTGTTCACTATGAAAGACATCGACGAGATGGGCATCGCCGCCGTGGTGCGGCGGGCCTGGGCCATCGCCACCCGGGAAGGCCGGGGGAGCCTCCACATCAGTTTCGATGTGGATGTGATGGATCCCAGCCTGGCCGGCGGTGTGGGCACGCCGGTGCCCGGGGGGCTCACCTACCGGGAAGCCCATCTGATGATGGAATTGCTGGCGGAACTGGGGCGCATCGTGGCGGTGGAGATCACCGAAGTGAACCCCATCTTGGATTCCCGCAACCAGACGGCGGAACTGGCGGTAGGCCTGCTGGCCTCCTTGTTCGGAAAGCGGATTCTTTAGGGGGCTGTGTTTCAGCAGGGCTTCCTAGCCTTGCTGAGCGGCTGGGCCGCTGCCGGGCTTGGAGCCCTTGTCCGCGGGTCCCAGCCGCAACACCGGGCCTGTCTTAGGGTCGGCCTGCAGCCGGGCCAATTCCTCTTCCGAAAGCACCTGGGGCCGGTCCCGCTCCCGGTCCACCACGCAGATGAAGCCGAAGGGCTCCTCCTCGCCCGCATTGACGAACTGGTGGGGCGTACCGCCGGGGATGAACAGGAAGTCGAAGGGCTTGGCCTCCAGCACCTCGCCGCCCCTGATGATCTTGCCCCTGCCCCGCAGCACCAGGATGGCATGGACGTGCTGGTGCTTTTCCAAGGATGAGTAGCCGCCGGGGCCGATCTCGAAGTAGCGCATTTCAAAGGCCGCGCCCTCGTAGCCCGGCGGGTAGTCGGTGAGGGTGAAGCGGGTTACGTCCTTCCAGCCCCAGCCCACCTCTTCCCCTTGGTGGAATTTGTACTCCCTAGGGACGATGCCGTCCCAAATGAAGGTCTCAGGATCGAAGGGATGCCAGTCGGGCTGGGTCACAGCTGCAGCCCCTCCCCCCACAGGGCTCCCTCGGGCAGCAGGGCGTGCCAGGTGTTGCCCCCGTCAAAGGAGCCCCACAGTTCCGACAGGAAGGTGGCGGCGAAGATGGTGTTCTCGTCGGCCGGGTGGCGGCCCAGGAACATGACCGTGTCCCCCGGCGGGATGACCAGGGGCAGGGGTGTGAAGGTGTCCGAAGCCGCGTCCCACAACTGCAGGCCGCCGGTGTTGTCCTCGCCGACGGCATAAACCAGCACCTGGCCGGGATGGGCCGGGCTGTGGTGCAGGGCGGTGACTACTACTTCTTCCATGACGGATTCCCAGGTCTGGCCGGCGTCGTCGCTCCGGTAGAGCCCCTGGTCGGTGCCCACAACGGGCTGGTCCGGTCCCAGGGCCGCCAGCCCCGTGACGACGGCATCCTCGGGAATGCCCGCCAGGGACACCGGCTCCCACTGGCGGCCGCCGTCGTCGCTGCGATAGACGCCGGCAGGCATGTCTTCGTTGTCATCCAGGACCTGCCGCCCGTAGAGCACCCGGCCGTCGACCGTAGCCGGCGCCAAGGCCCGGAACACCGCCTCCCCGGCCAGGGACACGGTGCTCCAGGTGGCGCCCCCGTCCCGGCTCTGGATCAGGCCTAGGGCGGCGTCGGTCTCCTCGTCCCAGCCGCTGGCCAGGATGGTGCCGTCGGGCAGTTGGGCCAAGCCGTTCAAGAGCCGCTGCTCGGTCATGACCAGTTCCGGCTCGCCAGGGGTCACGGCGCCGGTGGACGCCGGCTCGTCATCTGGGCCTGGAGCGACCCGCCACAGGCCCCCTTGGGCGGCGAACAGGACGCCCCCCTCCTCAGAGGGGTCGCCCACCACCCCCGCTATGGGGTAGAAAAAGGTCTCGTCTTCCCCCGGATCCGGGGTCGGGAAGCTGAAAGGCTGGGCGAACAAATCGATGAGCTGCCACACGATACCGCCCAGGAAGAAGAAGCCCAGGGCCAGGACGATGTATGCGGGGTTCCGCAGCCCGTCCAGCCCGCCGGCCCGGCGGCGCCGCCGGTGGGTGCGGAACAGGCGGGCTGCCCAGATGAAGGTGCCTAAAGTGAGAATGACGGTTACGGCGATGGCCACCCAAGTGCCCAGGCTGGGTTGGGACGGCATGGTCCAGCTCCTTTCCATGGGCTCCCCGTCATTATAACGCCGGTGCCGGCGGTGTTCATTAGGCCGGGGAACCGCCCGACGACGGGGTTACGACGATCTTCAGCGCTTCGCGCCGGGGATCCCGCAGGAGGGCATAGGCCTCCCCTATGCGATCCAGAGGGAAGTAATGGGTGATCAACTCCGAATCCGGCACGTGGCCTTCAGCGACGGCCTTCAGGGCCCGGCGGGTGTGGTCCGGCCCCGCCGAGTAGCTGGGTATCAAGGTGACTTCCCGGAAAAACATATCGCTCAGGGGCAACTGTATGTCAGCCTCGGGCGCCGGCGGCGAGAACATGACCACCCGGCCGTTGGGTCGCACCGCGGCGATGCCGGTGAGGAGGGCCGCCTCGCCGGCCGGGACCACTACAGCCACATCCACCCCGTGGCCGCCCGTAATTTCCCGGACTTGCTGGATGAGGCGGGGGTTGGGGCCGGGTTTGTCGCCGGAGTCTTTTGCCGGGCCGGCGGGCGCAGGATCTGCTTCACCCGCGGGGAGGACATGGTCGGCCCAGGCCTTGGCCCGGTCCAGCCGGTCGGGCACCAGGTCGGTGCCCAGCAGGGGGCCCGCCCCTGCCTGCCGGCACAGGTAGCCCATGGCCTGGCCCATGAAGCCCAAGCCCACGATCAGTACCGATGTGCCGGGGCCGATGCCCGCCCGGTCCAGGGCCTTCACCCCGCAGGCCACGGGCTCCACCAAGGAGCCCTGGGCAAAGGAGACATCGGGGGGCAACGGCAGCGTATCGTGGGCCAGGTTGACAGCGGGTACCCGGAAGTATTCCGCCAAGCCGCCGGGCGTCAAGTTGGTGGACCGCCAGGTGGGGCAATGGACTTCCTCGCCCCGGCGGCAAAACTCGCAGTTGCCGCACGGAGCATGGTGATGGACAAAAACCCGGTCGCCGGGCCGGAAATTGGTGACCCCCTCCCCCACCGCCACCACGATGCCGGCGGGCTCGTGGCCGAAGACGAAGGGCGCCCGGGGCGCCATGTACCAGTCCAAGGCATCGCTGCCGCACAGACCGCAAGCCTGCATCTGCACCAAGGCTTCCCCGGGGCCGATGGCCGGCACCGGCACGGTGCGGACGGCCGCCCGGCCGGGGCCTTCGTAGAAGGCGGCCAGCATGGGGTCGCCCGGCTTGGGTGCCGCCGGGACGCCGGCTTCCGTCACAGTAATTCCTCCCGGGGCCGGCCCAGCACCCGCTCGGCCTCGGCCGGATCGGGCAGCAGGGCCACCTTGCCGCCGGTGAAATGGGAAGTGAGCCGCTCAAACACCGCCGTCACCTGGGCTAAAGGCGCCTGGTGGGTGATGAGGGCCGACAGTTCCTCATGGCGGGCCATCAGGATGCGTATGGCCCGGTTCACATCGGCCGTAGTGTAATGGAAGGAACCCAGCAAGGTCACTTCGTCGTAGTGGAGGGTGGCGGCGTCAAAGGTGGCCCGGGCGCCGCCGGCCAGGCCGCCGAACAGAAGGGCCACGCCGCCGGGCCGCACCACCGAGGGCAGTTGCTCCCAAACTTCCTGCTGGCCGGTGCAGTCGATGGCCACATCCACCTCGCCGAAACCGACGGCGGCCAGGGCGTCCATTGATTCGGACAGGTGCTCCTCCGAGGTCCATTGGGCGCCAAGTTGGCGGGCCAGTTCGCCCCGGATGCCCCGGGCGCCGACACAGGCCACCGGTCCCCGGGGCGCCGCCAGCATGACGTGCATCAAGCCGATGGGACCGGCGCCTACCACCAAAGTGCGGACCTGCTGCCCGTTGGCCGGGGGCAGCAAGGGCTCCAGCCGGGACCAGCCCCGCACCACGCAGGCCAGGGGTTCCACCAGAGCCGCCGTAGCCGGCGCTATTCCCTCGGGCACGGGGAACAGATGCTGGTCCGCCACCCGGCGGGGCAGGAGCACGTAGTCGCCGTGGGTTCCCAGAACGATCTCATCCATTAATGTTTCGCAGTGGTTGGTCAGGCCTTGGCGGCAACGGTCACAGGTGCCGCAGGGCGCCGTGGGCAGCCAGACCATCTGCTGGCCCGGCTCGAAGGCCACCACGCC
>DATGRI010000054.1 GCA_035303785.1 Sphingobacteriaceae bacterium | reverse complement strand
TGATCGCCCTGGTGGCGGTCCCCGATGTGGCCTTCCAGGGGGCGCTGAAGGGGCTGAAGTTGTGGTGGGAAGTGGTCTTCCCGGCCCTGCTGCCCTTTTTCGTCGGCGGTCAAATTTTGATGGGTTTAGGGGTCGTCCATGCCATGGGGGTCTTGCTGGAGCCTTTCATGCGGCCCCTGTTCAATCTGCCGGGGATCGGGGGATTCGTAACGGCCATGGGCCTGGCGTCGGGCTACCCCATTGGCGCCGTGCTGACGGCCCGCCTGCGGCGCCAGGGGGAGATCACCCCGGCCGAGGGAGAGCGGTTGATGTCCTTCGCCAATACAGCGGATCCGTTGTTCATGGCCGGCGCGGTGGCTGTGGCCATGTTCGGCAATCGCCACGTGGCGGGCATCTTGATGTCTGCCCATTACTTGGGGGCCTTGGTCACGGGCTTCGTCATGCGCTTTCACAAGCCCGACGCGCCCATCAGCCCGCCCCCGGCCCCGTCCCGGGAGCCCCTGCTGGCCCGCATGCAGGAAGCCCTGCTGACGGCCCGCCAAAAGGACGGCCGGCCCTTCGGTCAAGTCCTAGGAGACAGTGTACGGGATTCGGTGCAGACGCTGCTCCTCATCGGCGGCTTCATCATGGTTTTTTCCGTCATCATCGACTTGCTGGTGGCGGCGAAGGTAGTGGCGGCCATGGGCTGGGTCCTGGCGCCCCTGCTGCGTCCCCTGGGGCTGGAGGGCCAACTGGCGCCCAGCCTGATGGCGGGCCTCTTTGAGATCACCCTGGGCACCCAGTTGTCGTCGGAGGCGGCGGCGCCCCTGGTGGACCGGCTCGTGGTGGCCAGCGCCATCATCGGCTGGGCCGGCTTGTCGGTCCATGCCCAGGTGGCGGCTTTGACGGAAGGCACGGGGATGAACATCGCACCGTACATAATGGCCCGCTTCATCCACGCAGTGGTGGCGGGCGCCTTGGTGCCCCTCCTGATGGGCGGCCACATCCCCACGGCAGCGTGGCTGTCGGTGCCGGATCCCGGCTCCCTACCCTTGGGCAGCGGCTTTCTCGGCTGGGGAACCATCGCAGCCCAATCCACAGCCCGCCTGGCGGCAACGGTGGTAGTGGCGGGGGCGGTGGGACTGGCCTTGACCGGCCTGCAGGCGTTGCTGCGGACCCGGGTCCTGGCAGCAGGCCGCCGGCTGTGATGAAAGGGCAAGATTGGCCCGGGGAGCCTGCCCGGCTAACGCCTCACCTCGGCGGCGGTGGTGCCGGCACCAGGCCGGCCAGGTGTTGGGGCATTGCTTAAGTATTTCATAAAGAACTGAATGTTCAGTTACGTCAAATGGGTCCGGATGAAAATGCCTATGTCTCAGGGGTTGACGTCGGCCACCATGGCCGACATAGTATAAGATAATTAAGCGTTCAATTAAATAGTTTGCTTTACCCGCAGGATAAAATTTTTTCCCCTTAAGGATCGATGGACCGTGCCCCATGGACGCACTCTACTGGAACGTCAAATATTGGAGCTGCAGGCTCGCATCTGCCACATCTTGGCCAATCCAAAGCGCCTGGAGATCCTGTACAACCTGGTGGACGGCGAGATGACCGCCGGGGAACTGGCACGGGCGGTAGACACCACTACCGCCAATATGTCCCAGCACCTGGCCTTGATGCGCCAATACGGGCTGGTCAGCTCCCGGAAAGAAGGGCTGAACGTGTACTATAGCCTGGCAATGCCGGAAATCCTGGAGGCGTGCCAGGCGGTCCGCAACGTGCTGATGGAATATCTCCGCCGCAGAGCCGCCCTGGTGAAATGAAGGACGGTGCCCGACGAGTTTTTATAGACCGCCGGCACCGGTACATGGGAGGTCAAGACGATGGTGCAGCTGGACTATACAGTAGCCAGCAACAAATCAATTTCCGAGGCCATCAAGTCCCTGGAGGCCGCTTTGGCCCAAAGGAACTTCGGCATTTTGTGGCATCTCCACGTCAACGACAAGCTGCGGGAAAAAGGCTTTGACCTGGAACCCGATTTCCATATCTTAGAGGTGTGCAACCCGGCCAAGGCCAAGGGTGCCCTTGAAATGGACCTGAAGATCGGCTACCTCTTGCCGTGCAAAATTGTCGTCTACCAGGATCACCGGGACGGCAATCAAACCAAAATCGGCCTTCTCAGGCCCGAAGCACTGGTCGGAATTCTCAACGATGAGCGCTTCGCCCAGCTGGCCCACAAGGTGGAACAAGAGCTGCGGGCCGCGGTCAACTTAGCCGCCCAAGACTGAAAGGGCTACTGTTTACAATAGCCCTGGGAAACCCTTCTGCGGGCCTACCGGGCGCCGCAGGGGCTGGAGGAAAGGGCGTAAACGACCAGTCAGTACTCTGCATCCCTATTGGAAAAAATTCTGTACGAGGTTATCTCCTTAATCTTGGCCTTCTTCCCGAAACCCGAGAACCGGAACACGTCGCAGTACTCCAGCCGGCTGCCGTCTTGTCGCAGAACAGTAGCGTTCAAGGAAGCGACATTGCCGTGGGTGATGATGTTGTGAATTTGCAGTTCCACAGGCTTGTCGCTGCGATCCCCGGCTCGGTGCTCAACGATGGCCTGTATTCCCTCGGCAGGGGCTTGGCCGACGACGGTCCACACTGCTCCATCGGCCAGGTTCTCCAGCATCAACTGCCCGTCGCCGCCCCAATAATCGATGGTCACGTCCCGGAGCAGCGCCTTCTTAGGGGCATTGCCGCAGTCTTCAGCACAAAGGACTTTCAATTGTCCGACCTCCCTTGGTGTTCGTCCAAAATTTCAACGTACCCGTCGGTTCCGTGGACGCGGATGGTCCGACCATCTTCAATGAGCCGGGTGGCCTGTTCCACACCAACGACTGCGGGCAAACCGTATTCCCGGGCAATGACTGCGCCGTGGGTCATGAGGCCGCCGACCTCCGTTACCAAGCCGCCGATGGTGACGAACAGGGGCGTCCAACTGGGGTCCGTGTAGGTGGTAACAAGGATGTCCCCAGGCTCCAGGTTGGCCTTCGCCATGTCCAGGACGACCCGGGCCCGTCCCACCACGGTGCCGGCGGAAACGGCCAAGCCGGCCAGGGCTCCTGCCGGCAAGGCCTCCCGCCGGTACTGCCCGGCAATGGCCTCGCCTTCGGAGGTGAGAACCCGGGGCGGCGTCAGCCGTTGGTATGTTCTGAAGGCATTCTTGCGCTTGAGGATGAGTTCTTGGTCGACTTTATGGGTGCGCACCACGTCCCGCAGTTCATGAAACGTCAAGTAATAGATGTCTTCCGGGTGTCGTAGCACACCCGCCCGCACCAGTCGCCGGGCTTCCGCCAGCAGCGCTTGCTTGTACACGAAGTAACGGCTGACCATAACAAACTTCGGGTACTCCCTGTAGCCGATGAAGGTGCGCAGCCGCCGGATCATCTCCCTGGTCTGGGCAGCCTTTTTCTCCCCGCCGGGCAAGGCCCGCAGCCGCTCCAGCACTTCCTGCTCCTTCCGCCTTGCCTCCGCCAGCCCTTGCTGGAAACGCCGCCGGCCGGCACCCGGCTCGAAATTCTTTATGTGACTCAGGATGATGGGCACCAGGCTCCCGGGGCGTTCACGCCAACGGGGCCGCGTAATGTCGATTTCCCCGTCGCCACGCATTCCGTACTGCTGGAGCCATGCCGCCAATGCGTCGCGGGCCGCCCGGCCTCCAGGAAGCCGGGCCATCTCCTCCAGGAAGGTTTGGTCGTTCCCCTCTTCCACCACCTTCGCCAGAAAGGCGACCACTTCACGGTGAGGACGGATGGCATCGGCCACCTCCAGGAGGGCCAGCCCCATGGCCGACGTGACGTTGTCGGGCACGGACCGGCTGAAGGTATCGGCCAAGTTCTTTTCACCCAGCCACACCGCCAACTGCTCATTCAGCCACTGGGCGGCAGCCATGGCCGCCCTGATCACTTGCATGCTTTGGGGATCCATCAAAAACCGCTTCAACTCCTGGACGTCCGCCAGGATGAAGTCGAATAAAGCCCCGCCGGATTTGCCTTTGATGCCTCGCTGCAAGGCCTCCAAGGCGGCTTGGCCGCTGGCCACCAGTGCGTCCACGATGGCGGGGTCGGTGGGGATGTCCGGGCCCGTCGCCATGGATGATGCAGGGCCACCGGTTGGCGGTGCTGCAGATCCGGCGTCCGGCAGAGACTGGACGAAGTCCCCTCGGGCGAGCAGGGTCTTGAGGGCATCGCCGATGAGGGGGTCGGATCTCCCCAACCCTTCCACCAGGGCGGCCCGTTTGACAGGCGAAGCCAGCTCAGCGGTGACGTCGACGAACAGCCTGCCGCCGGCCTCATACATCGGCCGGCCGGCCGTCATTTGCCAGAAGGAAATGCCCAGGGGCTTCATAGGATCGGTCATCATCTGCTGGTGACCCACGTAAACGTAGACCCGATACTCCGGCTCGCCGGTCTCGGGAATGGGAAAAAGGGTTGTGATGGGCCGGCTCTGGAGGATGTAAAAATCGTCGCCGGCTAGGCACCATTCGATGTCCTGGGGATGGCCGAAGTGCTGCTGGATCCGCCTGCCCAGGTTCACCAGCCGCCCGATCTGCTCATGGTCGAGCACCGGCTGCCCCTGCCCTGCCGGGTCGGCGGGCTGTTGGGTGATGACGGTGCCGTCCCGCACCTTGTAGACGTCCGGATTCACCCGACCCGAGACCAGGGCATCCCCCAGCCCCAACACCGCCTCCACCACGGAGGTTTTCCGGTGCCCCGTCACAGGGTCGGCGGTAAACAGGACACCGGACGCCCTGGGAAAGACCATTTGCTGCACTATGACGGCCATTTCAACTTGCCTGTGGTCCATGTTGTTCCGCAGGCGGTAGGTGACGGCAGCCTCGGTGAAGAGGGACGCCCAGCACCGGCGAATGTGGCTGAGGATGGCTGCCGGTCCGACGACGTTCAGGTAGGTGTCATGCTGTCCCGCAAAGGAGGCCGCCGGCAAGTCCTCCGCGGTGGCGCTGGAGCGGACCGCGTAGGCGCCGTCCTCGCCCAGGCGGAGGAGTGCCTGCCTGACGGCTGCAGCTACGTCATCAGGGATTGATGTGCTTTCAATAACCCGGCGAATTTCCGCGCTGACGGCGCGGATGGCATCGGACTCGTCGGGCTTTAGACTGGCCAGCCGGTGGAGCAGTCGGCCGACGGCGGGGGCTTGATCCAGCATGGGCCGGAAGGCCCTGGTCGTCACGCAGATGCCGGGGGGCACCCTGATGCCGGCCGTGCGGGCCAACTCCCCCAAAGGGGCGGCCTTCCCGCCTACCAGGTCTCGGCAGGTCAGGTCAACTTGGTGCAAAGCCAACACGTAGGGGCCTGTTCCGTCGACGGCGGCTTTCCCGTTCGGCGACTGTTGCCTGATGGTCATGTTCACTCCCAAGACTTAGAATGCCGCGGCGGACGTGATACGATGGCAAGGCAGGAATTGGGGGCGAATAGACATTGCTTTGGTCCCTGGGCGCTTTTTCCCTGCTTTGCATAGTCGCGGCCATCCCCCTGCGAAACACTTCCGTAGGAATGCTGGGAAGCGTTGTAGTGGGTGAACTGGGGACGTTGGCGGGAGCCTACGCAGGCTACCAAATAGCCCAGATGCCCCCTTTGCGGCTGCTGGCCATGGCCCTGATTGCCATAGCCATCATCAACCCGGGGCTTATCTACATGCGCAGCCGGCTGGCCGTCTTGGGCATCACCCTGCAAGCCCTGCTGTTGGTAGCGGCCTATAAGCAATTCTGAACGGGATCTCTGGAAATAGGCCAAAATGCCCTGCTGGGCCTGCAGGGCATTACAATCAACAGACCAATCTTCCACTGACGAGATTTAGGCTTTCTCCCCCGGCTGCTGGGCCTGGCCCTGGGCCTTGGCCGTCGCCTCCTTGCGCAGCTTCAACAGGAACTGCCGGCCTTGGCGGGCTTGGGCCAGCATCTCGGCCAAGGTCTTTTCCAGGCGCGCCAGGGAGGCATCCACGTACTGATCGGCCCCTTCCTGGAGTTCCTTGGCGGACCT
>DATGRI010000053.1 GCA_035303785.1 Sphingobacteriaceae bacterium | reverse complement strand
TCAGTTTGGTTCCGAATATACCAACGGCCCCACCCGGTGTCAAACAATGGGTTCCGGACCTTCTTCCCAGCCTGCCGCCAGGAAGAAATACCCACCTGGTCTCATGCGTTTTGACAGTTGACACTTAATGGTACGGCTGGTACCGTCTTCTTAGGTCTTGCAGCCTTTGGCTGCGTACTTTCGGAGGGAGGTACCGTTGATGAAATCGACGGGTATCGTTCGTAAAGTGGATGAACTGGGACGCGTTGTGATCCCTATCGAGTTGCGTCGAACCCTTGACATTGAAGAGAAAGATTCTTTAGAAATTTACGTTGACGGCGACAAGATTATTTTCCGGAAATACGAACCCGCTTGTATTTTTTGCGGAGATGCTTCGGATGTCGAAAACTTCCGGGGTAAAAACATTTGCCGCAACTGCATGCGTGCCATGGCTGAACGGGCAATGCAGCACACCTCGTCGGCCTAGTCCCTCACCTTGAAGTCACGAGTGCCTCACCCGCACTTACCTATTTTCATATGACCTCATGACCGGCGGCTCAGCGCCTCCCACAAGGGAAAGGAAGACCCACTCTGTAGACACTCGACCTGTGTGCTTGTGGTGTCAGGGGGGGCGGCTGATACAGTCGTGAAGCCGGTGCCAAGGCCGACACCGAAAGCGACCGACTTCCAATCCTATCGGCCGCCCCGTATTACCCGGTATACTGCCTGCCGGGCCAAGCCGTGACCCCGGGCCACCCTGCGGATGGCTTCCAGTTCGTCGAGACCGCCTTCCACCAGCAGCTGCACCTCAGCCCGCAGCAATGGTGCCGGTATGGGCTCCGCCGGATCTGCGTCCCCTCCGGCTTGTAGGCCCAGCACCACCGTGTATTCCCCCCTGGGCGCAATGCCGGCCAACTTTTCGGCCACTTCCGCCAGGGAGCCCCGCCAGTAGGTTTCGAACTGCTTGGTCATCTCCCGGGCCACCAGGACCGGTCGTTGGGGGAAATGGCCTGCCAGCAGGGTTAAAGTGGCGTTGATGCGGCCGGGCGCCTCGAAAAACACCGCGACGGTGTCGTCCAAGTTGAGCAGTTCCACCACCGCCGACTGCTCCTTTTTCTGCCGGGGAAAGAAACCGAGGAAGCGAAAGGATGGGCACGGAAAACCGCTCACCGACAAAGCCGCCATTACGGCGCTGGGTCCGGGGATGGGGATGACGTTAAAGCCGGCGGCAGCGGCGGCGGCCACTACATGGGCCCCCGGATCCGCCAGGCCGGGGGTGCCGGCATCGGTCACCAGGGCCACCACCTGTTGCCCGGTTAGGGCTACCAGGGCTTCCTGGGCCCGGGCCTTTTCGTTGTGGGCATGGCACGACAGTACCCGCCCGCCCACGGGATAGCGGGACGCCAGTTGCCGCAGGCGACGGGTGTCTTCCGCCAGGACCAGGTGGGCCCCCGCCAGCACAGCGGCCGCCCGGGGAGACATGTCGTCCAAGTTGCCGATGGGCGTTGCGCAAACGTACAAATGGCCGCCTTGGGGCCGGAAGGCGCCGGCATCACCGCGGGCCGGCCCCCGGTCTGGGCGCTTCCCCCTTGCCTGTGCCCGGCCTAACCGCTCCTCCATGGCTAAGACCGCTCCCTGCCCGCCAAAACCGCCGCCATCTTCAGGCAGAAGGCATCGCAGGCCAGTTGGCGCCCCACCCGGGCCGCCAGAGCCTCCCGCCAGCGGGCGGAAAGGGCCAACAAGGCCTCCAAGTTGATGGACTTGCCTGCCGCCAAGCGCACCAGGCCATCATCCAAGTCTGCCTTGTAGGCCACCCCGCCGGCGATGCCCCTTTGGCGCAGGCACAAATCCCGCCATAAAGCATCCAATATGAGGAGGCCGTTTTCCAAGTCGTCACCGCAGCCCGCCAGCAGCTCGGCGGCCTCCAAGACCGAAAGCAGGTCCCCCGTCAACAGCTTTTCCGCAGCGGTCACCACCGTTTCCCGTAACTGGCCCAAAGCGCCGGCTTCCAATAGGGCTTCGGCCACGGCGGGATCG
>DATGRI010000052.1 GCA_035303785.1 Sphingobacteriaceae bacterium | reverse complement strand
GCGCCTTCGGCCGCGCCCGCGCCGATGATCGTGTGCATCTCGTCGATGAACAAGATGACGTTGCCGGCCCGGCGGATCTCGTCCATCACCTTCTTCAGCCGCTCTTCAAACTCGCCCCGGTACTTGGATCCGGCCACCAGGGAGCCCAGGTCCAGGGATACGACCCGGCGGTCCTTGAGCATCTCGGGCACCTTGTTCTCCGCGATGCGCTGGGCCAGGCCCTCCACGATGGCCGTCTTGCCCACCCCCGGCTCGCCGATGAGCACCGGGTTGTTCTTGGTGCGGCGGCTCAAGATCTGGATGACCCGCTCGATCTCCTGCTCGCGGCCGATGACGGGGTCCAGCTTGCCCTCCTCGGCCATCTGGGTCAGATCCCGGCCGAAATTGTCCAGGGTGGGTGTAGTGCTGCGCTGGCGCCGGCTCCGGGCGGCGGCAGGACCGGACTGGGGCACGGTGCCCCCGCCCAGCAGCTTGATGACCTGCTGCCGCACCTTGTCCAGGTCGGCTCCCATGTTCTCCAGCACCCGGGCGGCCACCCCCTCGCCCTCCCGGATGAGGCCGAGCAGGATGTGCTCGGTGCCCACGTAGTTGTGGCCCAGGAGGCGGGCTTCCTCAGGGGCCAGTTCCATGACCACTTTCTTGGCCCGGGGGGTGTACCCGATCTCACCCGTCATGGGTGCGTTGCCGCGGCCGATGATCTTTTCCACTTCGCCCCGGACCTGATCCAGGTTGATGCCCAGGCTCTGGAGGGCCTTGGCGGCAATTCCCGTTCCTTCCCGGATGAGGCCCAGGAGCAGATGTTCGGTGCCCACGTAGTTGTAGTTGAGGCGGCGAGCTTCTTCCTGCGCCAGAACGATCACTCGCTGCGCCCGTTCCGAGTAACGACCAAACATCGTGTCATTCCCTCCTTTTCACCAGGTTACGCCCCGCCTGCCAAGCGTCCCCGCAATATGGCCGCCCGCCGCTGGTCTCTCAAGTCGGGACTCAAGGTCTTGCCCTCCAGCTTCTGCAGGTGGGCGGGGCGGGTGACGATCAACAGCTCGTTGACCACCTCAGGCTTTACATGGGACAGCACCTGCAGGTCTATACCCAGGCGCACCAGGCTCAGCAGCTTCATGGCTTCTTCCGACGAGATCATCCGTGCATTGGTCAAGATGCCGTAAGCACGGCAGATCTGGTCTTCCAGATGAACCTTGCGCTCCCGGTACAGCCGCTCACGGGCGCTGCGCTCCTGGTCGATGATCTGCTTGGCCACCGTGGTGAGGTTTTGCAATACCTCCTCCTCGGTCTGGCCCAAGGTAATCTGGTTGGAAACTTGAAACAGGTTGCCCCGGGCTTCGGTGCCTTCACCATAAACGCCCCGGACCGCCACGCCTACCTTGCTCAAGGTGCCCAGCACCCGGGCCGACGCCCTGGTCATGACCAATGCAGGCAGGTGCATCATGACCGAAGCCCGGAGGCCCGTGCCCACGTTGGTGGGGCAGGCGGTCAAATAGCCCCGCTGCTCGTCGTAGGCGAAATCCAGCTTCTCCGCCAGCTTGTCGTCGATTTCCGAGGCCAGCTTCCAGCAATTGTCCAAGGACAGGCCCGGGAACAAAACTTGTATGCGCAGGTGGTCTTCCTCGTTGATCATGATGGAAACCGCCTGATCGCTGCTGATCAGAGCCCCGCCCCAGCGGTCGTTGTCCGCCAGTTTGGGGCTGATCAGGTGGCGCTCCGCCAGGAGGATGCGGTCCAGGGGGTCCATATCCTTCAGGCGGAACAGCTTGTAGCTCCGTTCCGGCATCGTCAGGACCGGCTGGGCGCCCGCGGCGGCCTGCAGCACTTTTTCTGCCGCCGGCCCGTCGGCCCGGTGGGGGAAGGGGTGGGCCGCCAAGTTGCGGGCCAGCCGCACCCTGCTGGACAAAACGATGTCTGCGGCGGGACCGCTGCCGTCCATCCATAGGCTCCGGCTTAGGTGCAAAACATCGTCCTGGGACACGGCCCTCACTCCTTACCCTCGGCATCGCGCTCCAAGGTGCGGATTTGATCCCGAAGGCGGGCCGCATCCTCGTAGCGCTCTTCCGCCACTGCCTTTTTCAACTCCGCCCGCAGGTGCTCCAGCCGGCGCCTGGCCTCCTGCCGGGCCCGCTGCTGGGGAGGCGCCTTCCCTTCATGCCGGGTGCCGCCGTGGATGCGCCGCAGGACGGGCTCCAGCACATCGCCGAAGGTGTCATAGCAGACCCGGCAGCCCAGCAGGCCCGACTGGGTGAACTCCTGGTAGGTCAAGCCGCAGCCGGGGCAGACCTTTTCGGGCTCCGCCGGCTTTTGCTCGGCGTGGCCGGGCACGGGCAGCAGGCTGGCCAGCAGGTCGTGGATGGAAAAGGAGGGCTCGGCGAAGCCTTCCCAATGGCCCTGCTCGGCGGCGCATTGATCGCACAGGTGGACTTCGGTCTTGTGACCGTTGACCACCCGGGTCACGTGCAGGACCGCCCGGCGCTTGCCGCACTCGGTGCACAACATGGGTCACGCCTCCTCCGGCCGGTCGTCGCGGCCGATGAGCAAGGGCAGGGCCCGCTGCAGGATCCGGGCCCGGAGCACATCCCGGGTGGGCAATTCCAGGGCCAAAGTGTCCCGGCTGCAAATGACCCGCAGGGCTGCCGCCTCCCGCTGGGTAATGTGCCCTTCCTCCTCCAGCCAGGTGAGCAAGTCTTCGGCCCGGTCCTGGTCGATGGCGCCGCCGATGCGCTGCCGCACCCGCCGGACCAGTTCTTCCTTGGAATCGTCTACGATGCGGGCGATGCGGATGTAGCCGCCGCTGCCCCGCTTGCTTTCAACCAAATAGCCCCGCTCAAAGGTGAACCGGGTCTCCAGGACATAGGAAATCTGCGACGGCACGCACTCAAACTTCTCCGCCAATTGGCTGCGTTGCAGCTCCAGCCTGCCGGTGCCGCTTTCCGACAACATCTTCTTTAGTTGTCGTTCGATGAAATCGGCCCGTGTAGACATGCTTCCCAACACCTTGCTCTTGCTTGACTTTTTGACTTTCTTTGACCTTCTGGCTCATTATAGCACTTTTCGTTGCCTCTGCAAGAGTTGCTGGTACTCGGGAAATTCCGGGCAAGCTAGTCCTGGACTTGACAGTGCTGATCAAAGGCGGCCGCCAGATCCCGGGCTACAGATTCAGCATCCCGGCCTTCGATCTGATGCCGCTCCATCATGTAGACCAGGCGGCCATCCCGCAAAAGAGCAATGGAAGGTGAGGAGGGCGGATAGCCGGTGAAATATTCCCTGGCCTTGGCCGTAGCCTCCTTGTCCTGGCCGGCGAACACCGTCACCAGGTGATCGGGACGCCGGGAATGGCGCAGGGCCATAGCCACGCCGGGCCGGGCGATGCCGCCGGCGCAGCCGCAAATGGAGTTCACCACCACCAAGGCAGTGCCCTTGGCCTCCGCCATGAACTGCTCCACTTCTTCGGCCGTGCGCAGTTCCTGGAAGCCTATGGACACCAGTTCCCGGCGCATGGGTTCCACCAAGAGGGCCATGAAGTCATCCACCGCGTGACGCCTCCTTGCGGCCGGCCCCCGCCAGGATCCTGTCAGCCCGTAGCCGATGCCCGTTCCGCAATGACCTGCCTGGCGATGGGTTCCGGCACCTCTTCGTAATGGGAATGTTCCATCATATATGTACCCCGGCCCTGGGTCATGGAGCGCAAATCCGAGGCGTAGGTGAACATCTCCGCCAGGGGCACGTGGGCCCGCACCACCTGGGTGCCCCCCAGGGACTCCATGCCCAGGATCTTGCCCCGGCGCTTGTTTAGGTCTCCCATGATATCACCCATATATTCCTCGGGTCCATAGACCTCCACCTTCACGATGGGCTCCAGAAGGACGGGGCCCGCCTCGTGGAACCCCTTGCGGAAGGCCTGGGCCGCGGCGATCTTGAAGGCCATTTCCGATGAGTCCACGCTGTGGTGGGAGCCGTCGTACAACACCACCTTCACATCGGTGACCGGGTAGCCGGCCAGGACGCCGTCGTCCATGGCCTCCCGGACGCCCTTTTCCACCGCCGGTATGTACTGCTTGGGCACGACGCCCCCGAAGATTTCCTCATCGAAGGCGAACTCCTCGCCCCGGGGCAGGGGCTCCAGCCGGATGAACACGTGGCCGTACTGGCCCCGACCGCCCGACTGCTTCTTGTGCTTGTACTCGGCTTGGGCCGTACGGGTAATGGTTTCCAAGTAGGGCACCCGGGGGCGGGTCAGGTCCACTTCCACCCCGAACTTCCGCTTCAGGCGCCCCGTAATGATTTCCAGGTGCAGCTCCCCCATGCCGTAGAGCAAAGTCTGCCGGGTCTGGACGTTGCGCTCCACCCGGAAGGTGGGATCCTCCTCGGCCAGCCGGGCCAGGCTGGCGCCGATCTTGTCCTCGTCGGCCTTGCTGCGGGGCTCCACCGCTACGGAAAAGACGGGCTTGGGGAACTCGATGGGCGGCAGGATGACCCCCGCCTGGGGCGAGGCGGCCAGGCTGTCGCCCGTGGTGCAGTGCTGCAGCTTGGCGGCCCCCACGATGTCGCCGGCCACCGCTTCGGTTACCGGCTTTTGCTCCCGGCCTTGGAGGGTGAACAAGGGGCCCAGGCGCTCCCCGGCGTTGCGGGTGACGTTGTGGACGGTGCTGTCGGCCTTGATGGAGCCGGAGCAAACCCGGAACAAGTTGATCTTGCCCACATACTGGTCGGCCACCGTCTTAAAGACCAAGGCCGTGAAGGGGCCCGCCGGGTCGGCGGCCACCGGCACCTCCTCTTCGCTGCCGGGGCGCCGGGCCGGGATGGGCGTCCGGTCGGCAGGACTGGGCAGCAGGTCCACCATAGCGTCCAGCAGGGGCTCCACGGCGATGAGGGACAGGCCGGCGCCGCACAGCACGGGCACGATTTCCCCGCTGATCACCCCTTGCCGCAGGCCGCGGAGCAGGTCTGCGTCGTCCAAAGCGCCTGCTTCCAAGTATTGTTCCAGCAGTTCGTAGTCGGTCTCAGCCACCTTCTCCGCCAGCATCTCCCGGCGGGCCTCCACCTCGGGGCCCAGGTCATCGTGCACAGGTCCCCGTTCAGCCTTGCCCTCCCGGAAGCTGTAGGCCTGGCCGTCCAGCAGGCTGACCACCCCGGTGAACCCGGAGGCACTGCCTATAGGCAATTGCAACGCCGTCACGGCGCTGCCGAAGGCTTGCTCCAGCTGGTCCAGGACTTTGGCGAAGTCGGCGTTGTCCCGGTCCATCTTGTTGATGTAAATGAGCCGCGGCAGCCCGTGTTCGGCGGCGTACCGCCACACCATCTCGGTGCCTACTTCCAGGCCCGACTGGGCGTCGCAGACGATGACGGCGGCGTCGGCCACCCGCAGGGCGGCCTTTACCTCGCCCACGAAGTCGAAGTAGCCGGGGGTGTCGAAAAGGTTGATCTTGTGCCCCCGCCAGTCGCACGAGGCGATGGCGGTGTTGATGGAGATCTTCCTGTCTATTTCCTCGGGGTCGTAGTCGCAGGTGGAAGTTCCTTCGTCAACCTTGCCGAAGCGGGAGATGGAACCGGCCGTAAACAAGAGGGCTTCAGCCAACTGGGTCTTGCCGGCACCGCCATGGGCTACTAGAGCCACGTTCCTGAGACGGTCCGTGGTGTACTGCGTCAATGGGGATCCCCCCTCAGCGAGCAGAACCTAGAGCCGGGGCCTATACGATTTACAATTTTTTTCGACTGCCCGCCATTTCGCTCCTGCCTTGCGGCGAATTCCATCCTTTTCCCCCGGGCTGTCGCGGGAAAACGGCGTCGGCTCCTGGCACGGCCCCGGCCGGCCCCATCATATGCTTATGCCTGGTTCTGCCCGGGCGAGCATTGGGCATCGACCCAGGCCAGGTAGTCGGGATTGCCGTCCACCACATCCAGCACCAGCACCGCCGGCACCTGGTAACTGTGGAGTTGGCGGACCCGCTGGATGACCGCCTGGGCCAAGTCCCGCCGGGTCTTGGCGATGAAGGACACCTCCTGATCCCGCTGCAGCTCCCCCTCCCACCAGTAATAAGACGTGATGGGAGGAAACACGTTGGTGCAGGCCGCCAGCCGCTCCTCCACCAGTTTGCGGGCCATGGCCTCCGCCTCTGCGGCGTTGGGCGCCGTAACGTACACAAAGCAGTAGCCCTGTTGTCCCTTGGTCATCGAGCCCACCTCCATGGGTTTTGGACCCCGGCCGCCTGCCGTCCTTAAGTCCTGAAAACCAGCCTAAAGTCCTATTTATATAGTGCCGGGGTCATGGTATATTATGGAATCACCTACGGAATTTGCTAATTTTGCTTCCATAAATACAAAATTCAGCAGTTTTTAGTGCAATTTTTGCCTCAAGGGGGTAGCAGGGAATGGGGAAGCCCCGTTGGGATGTCCCTTTTTGCCTGCCGTCGGGCGCCATTTCCCGCCGGGCCCTGCGGGCAGCCCTGGCCGCTTCCCGGGTCCGCGCCTTCCGGCAAGGGGAAATGATCCTCCCCTGCTGCGGGAGCACCCCTGCCTTGCACTTGATCCGCGCCGGGCTGGTCAAGGTTTCCCTCTACAGCAAGAACGGCCATGAGAAAATAATTGGCCTTCGGGGTCCCGGCTCCCTGGTGGGCACCTTATGGGCGCCTACCGGCCATGTACCCTGCAAGGGGGTGACGGCCCTGTCGCCCGGGGTCACCACCCGCTCCTGGGACCATCGGGCCCTGGCCGGGCTGGCCCGCAGCCATCCCGAACTGCTGGGCCTGCTGGTCAAGTTTTTGTCCTACAAGGTGGCTGTACTCACAACCCAAATCGAGGGTTTGGCCTTTGCCTCGGCCAACCAGCGCATATGCTCCTGCCTGCTGGAGCTGGCCACCGCCTTCGGCCGCCAGGATCACGGCGGGTCGGCGGTTACCATTCCCATTGCCGTAACCCAGAACGATCTGGCCAGCATGGCCGCGGTGAGCCGGGTGACGGCTTCCAAGGCGTGGGGACATCTGCGGGAGCAGGGCGTGGTCAGCAAGGCCGGGCGGGGCCTGGTGGTCACCGATCTGGAGGCTCTCCGCTCCCTGGTGAGCGGGTAGCGGGCTGACTCCCCCCAGCCCGCAAAGGCCAGGGCCGGCCACCGAAGCAGCCGGCCCTCTTCTCATGCCTGCCAGGGGAGCAAGCACCATCAACCTGAACGTCAACTGCCTACAGCCGCCGCCATCACCGGCTCGGGGGCCCCGTTCCTGATGTTCTGCTGCAGATCACCCACCACATCCTGCAGGTGATGGGGCGACACGGGGTCGTCGGCGTAAGCCACGGCCTCGAACAGGGCCAGGGCATCCCGGCGGGAAGCTTCGAACACCCTGGAAACCGCCAGCAGGTCGCAGCCGGGGCCTTTGCCCGGCGCCTTGGCAGCATTGCCGGCGGCTCCTCCACCGGGCTCAAACCACCGGCGGGCGGCAATGCAATAGGGCGCCCAGCGGCGGTCGACCCCCGGTCCCGGAAAAGCCAGCAAGCCGTACTTGTAATGATAAGTCCCTGTCTTGACGCGCCGCTGCCGTCGATGGCAAACGGCAAGCATGGGGAGAATGGGAAGATGCATCCGAATCCTCCTTCCGGCGTCAAGGAATTAGGCGACTGGAATTATAAGGAGCCTAATTTTTGCCTGTCTGTAAGGCGCTTTACATCGCCCGGCGACAGGCCTTGGCAAGCCGGCTAGGAGGATCAGGCAGGCTGGACACAAAGAACAGTCAACGCTTGCGGTGACGCCGCTCCCACTCTTCTTTGTGCATCTTCTTTCTTATTTGCATGATGAATTCAACGAAGGAATATTTCCGCTCGGCCAGCTCTTTGCGCCGCCGCCGCAGTTCTTCCGGCGTAATTTCCCGATCCGACATGGATAGGCTGCAGTTCCCCCTTTATTCATCATCTCCCGTGTTGGCAGGCAGGCCGACTTCGAAGGAATCTTTGTATATCTCCAGCACGACGGAGGTGTTGGTGTCCGTGATGCCTTCGATGCGCGAAAGCTCGTCGGTGATGAACCGGGCCAGTTCCCGGTTGGAAGAGAAATAGCCTACCAAGATGATATCAAAGATGCCAGTGGTCAGCATGAGCTGCCTGATACGGGGCACTGCCGCCAGGGCTTTGACCACTTCGCCTATCCGGTCGGTATCCACATTCAAGCCGATGACCGCCGGCGTCTTGAACCCCACCATGAAGGGATCGGTGATGGCGCCTATCTGCAGGACGCCCTCTTCCACCAGGCGGTAAAACTTGCGCCGGATGGTGCCCTCGGTAACCCCCACCCGTTCGGCCATGTCGACAAAGGACATCCGCCCGTCCTTCTGCAGGGAGCGGATGATTTCTTTTTCCGTCCGGTCCAGCTGAACCAACGCCCCTATACCTCCCCTTAATCAACGACCGCCCTTGGGCTGGACGGCTGCATCCAAAATTACGGATTCCAGGACATCCAAAGCCTCATCCAGCTGCTCCAAGGGCATGGTCAGCGGCATCAACAGGCGAATGCAGTTGTTGTACAGCCCAGCCCGGAGCAGCAGCACCCCCCGACGGGCGGCATCCAACAGGATGGCCGACGTCTCCTCCGGCGCCGGCTCCCGGCTTTCCCGGTCCCGCACCAGTTCCATGGCCATCATGGCGCCGACTCCCCTGACATCGCCGATGAGGGGTGAAGCCTCCTGCATCCTTTCGAACCGTTCCCGGATCCGGCGGCCCAGCACCTGGGCCCGGGCCGCCAGGTCTTCCTCGGCGATGACGTCCAGCACCGCCAAGGCCGCGGCGCAGGCCACCGGGTTCCCCACATAGGTGCCGCCGATGCCGCCGTCGCCGACGGCATCCATGATCTCGGCCCTGCCCACCACGCCGCTCAAGGGCAGCCCTGAGGCCAGGGACTTGGCCACCACCATCAGATCGGGCTCGATGCCGAAATGGGTGCTGGCGAACATATGCCCCGTGCGCCCGAAGCCCGTCTGGACCTCGTCCACGATGAACACGATGCCGTAGCGGCGGCACAAGGCCTGCAGCCCGGGGAGGAAGTTGGCCGGGGGCACGATGAACCCCGCCTCGCCCTGGATGGGCTCCACGATGACGGCGGCCACGCTTTCGGGGTCGATGCGGGTATGGAAGGCCCGCTCGATGGCATCCAGGCAGATTTCCCCCAGTTCCTCGTCGCTGACGGGATGAGGCTTGCGGTAGGTGTACGGGAACGGCATCTGATGAACGTCGGGGACGAACGGGGCGAATTTGTTCTTGTAGGGGGTCACCCGTCCCGTCAAGGTGAGGGCCATCCACGTGCGGCCGTGGAACCCTCCCTCGAAGCTGATCACCCCGGGGCGGCCGGTGTAGGCCTTGGCGATCTTGACGGCGTTCTCCACCGCCTCGGCGCCGGAATTGAAGAAAAAGGCCTTCTTGGGGCCTGTCCCCGGCGCAAGCTCGGCCAGGCGCTGGGCCAGCCGGATGAGGGGCTCGTAGGGCAGGATGCTGTAGTCGGTGTGGAGGAAGCGCTCCACCTGGTCCTGAACAGCCGCCAGAACTCGGGGATGGCTGTACCCCACATTGAGCACGCCCACCCCGCCCATCATGTCGATGAGGCGGTTGCCGTCCACATCGATGACCAGCGCGCCTTCGGCCCTTTGGGCCATCACGGGGATGTGGGGGTTGATGGCCTTCGGCACGTACTGACTGTGGAGTTCCAATAGTTCCTTGGAGCGAGGCCCTGGGATTTCGGTTCTAAGGTTGATGAAACGGGTGCTGATGCCCTTGGAGGTCAATCCTCGGCCACTTCCTATCCCATTTTTCTAATCGGTCTGAACCTTTGCCATTTTCCTGTTAAACGGCTTTTTTCCTGCCGCCGGATTCTGAAATCAGGATTAGCTTCCTGTGACGATAATACCCAGGAGCAGGAGCAACGTCACCAAGGAGCCGGCCAGGAAGGTGCCGGTGGCGATGGCCAGCATGGCGGATCGGAAGGAATAGCCCAAGAAGGAAGCCAGGAGGGCACCCGTCCAGGCGCCGGTGCCCGGCACCGGCAAGGCCACGAGGAAGACCAGGCCGAACCAGCCGTAGCGGCGGGCGGTGCCGGCCCGGGCCTGGGTGCGGTCGTAAACCCATTCGATGAATCGCTGCAGGCCCAAGCGCCTGCGGAGAACCCGGCTCACCGGCTCGAAGCCCAGGAGGATGAAGGGCACCGGCAGCATGGTGCCCGCCATGGCGAAAACCATGGCAGCCAGGGGCGGCAGGCCCAGGGCCACCCCCAAGGGGATGGCCCCCCGCAGTTCCACCACCGGCAGCATGGCCGTCAGCACCACCACCAGGGGCGCCGGGAGGTTTTCAATCCAGCCCATCATGGGGTTCGCCGTCCTCCACGTACCATAGATGGGGCATAGCCGGCCCCAAAGGTGTCTCCACCACGCCGGCGAACCGCCGGTGAACGGCCCCCACCCGCACAGGAGTGTACAGGAATAGATAAGGAAGTTCTTCATTCAGCAATGCGTGGAGCTGCCGGTAGACATTCCACCGTGCCCCGGTGTCCAGGGCTGACCGGCCCTCGTCCAGGAGCCGGTCCACCTGGGGATGGCGAAAGCCGATGTCGTTGAAGCCCATGATTTGCCCGCTGCCGTCGGCCGCCGCGGCCCGGCTGTGGAAGAACAAGGTGGCATCGGGATCCAGTCCCAGGCGCCACCCCAGGGCGTAAGCCTCAAACCGGCCCTGGTGGAGCCGGGCCAGGAGGCTGCCGAAGGGCAGGGGCTCGACGGTCATGGCCGCCCCCACCTGCCGGAAATCTTCGGCGACGGCGGCCAGGACCGCCCGCAGTTCATCGTTTCCCTCGTCGGTCAGGACGGAGAAGGCCAGGGGGTTCCCCCGGCCGTCCCGGCGGATGCCGTCGGGGCCCCATTGGTCAAAGCCGGCCTCCTCCAACAGGACCGCCGCCTGCCGGGGATCGTAGTCGTAGCTGCGGATGTTCCGGTGATGGGCGGCGGTCACCGGCGGGTAGTGGGAGTAGGCCGGTATGGCCAGGCCGTCCAGCACGTCGTTGATCAGCCGCCGGCGGTTGATGGCCAGCATCAGCGCCTGCCGCACTTCCTTCCGGGACAGCACGGGGTGCCTATGGTTGGGGCCGATATAGACGTAGCCGTTTTCCAGGTAGGTGAAAAAACGGTAGGTCTCCGCCAGGGCAGCCTGCCGGGCGGCCGCTTCTGCCGGTGGAATGTAAGGCAAGTAGTCGATCTCCCCCGCCGCCAAGGCGGCCAGGGCCGAGTCCTCATCGGGGAAGGCTAGGATGACGACCTTTTCTAGATAGGGCCCGCCGTCCCAATATTCATCCACCGCCGCCAGTTCCACCCACCGGCCGGCCTCGCTCCCGGTGAACCGGTAGGGACCGTAGCCCAGGGGCTCAGCGTTCAAAGACGTTTCGGCCAGTTGGCTCACCGGTACCTCCCGGTAGCGGTGGGCGGGCAGCAGGGGCAAGGTGAGGGCGTTGAGCAAGGGGGCGTGGGGTTCCCATAGATGGAGGCGCACCGTGGCGGCGTCCACCTCCTCCACCCGCTGCAGGTAGTCAAACTCGGGAGCCCACGGCCCGCCATAGTCGGGGTGGAGAATGGTCTCCAAGGTGAAGCGCACGTCGGCGGCGGTGACCGGGGTGCCGTCATGCCACCGGACGCCGGGCCGCAAGTGAAAGGTCCAGGTCAACCCGTCAGGGCTGAACTGCCAGCGGGCCGCCAAGTTGGGGGCCGGCTCCAGGCGTTCGTCGTATTTCAACAGTCCGTAATGGAAAAGGTGTTGTTCCACCAAGTTCTCCGCCGGGCTACCCCCCAACAGGGGGTTGAAAGAGCGGAGGTCGCCCACCACGCCGTAACGGATCTCACCACCCCGCCGGGGTGCGGCCCCCGGGTCCAGGGCGATGGCCCCCCGGTCCACGCCTTGGGACGGCGGCCACCGGTCGGCGGCCCACCATGCCGCCACGCCTGCCAGCAGGAGGAAACCAAATATCCATACTCCATGCAAAAACCGGACACGGCGGCCGGCCACCAGTGCAAACCTCCCGGGCCGCCAGCGGAGCCGCAGCCCGGGACCGGCATGGGCGCCCGCGGCCTAAGGCCCGCGCCTAATCCGGAGAATGCTCCAGAAGGCGGCTTCAGCCTCCGGGCTGGAATCGATGCGGTAGTCCCGCCGGTCGTCGATGCCGTTCCACCATACGGCTCCCCTGACGTTGGGGTATTCCCGCCACGGGGCGGCCAGGGAGCGGATCCACGCTGCCTTGTCGCCGCCGCCTTCGTGGCTGGCCATCTCCGTCATGAGAAAAGGCTTATGACCGTACCGGCGGTAGTAGTCCTCGTAAATGGCATCCATGGCCTCGTGGAATTCCCGCCACGTGTCGCCGGGGTACGCATCCCCCACGTTGTACACCGTCAACCCGATGACATCGACGAATTCATCCCCCGGATAATAAAGGCTGAAATGGTTCCAGGGGAAGGGCGGCAGGCTGCGGTCGTGGGGGTTCCATACCCAAAGGGCATTGTCAGCCCCTTCCTCCTGGAAGATGTGGTGCACGTAACGCCAAACGGCCCGGTAGATGTCGGTTTCCTTGGCGTAAAACCAGGCGCCCCACGGAGTCCAGTCGCTGTTCATCTCGTTGTCCAGGCGAAAGAGGAAGGGACGCTCCAAGGCCGCCGCGTCCCGGGCATACTGCCTCAGAACGTCGTCGTACACCCCGTTGAGGACGTCGTAGTACAAGGTGGTTCCCTTGTCGTAAACGTCCTGCTGGTTGATGGGCTGCCACGACTGCAGCGTCAGCATCACGGTGCGTCCTTCGTCGGTCAGCCGCTTAACGAAGGCAGTGGGAAACCTCTGCCCCAGCACCTGATAGGTCATCACCAGCTGGAAACGATGATCAAGACGGCGCTCCCAGTCGTGGAACACGTACCAGTAAGGAAACTCGGGATTTAGGCTCCAATGGTACATGCCCCATACGAAGTCGTCGGACAGCAGCCACGGAATGGCCGCCAGGCGGCGCTGGGCGGGATCCAGGTTCGCCAGGGGATCTTGCTCCACCGGGTCCTGGTCCGGCAAGGGCTGTTGGGAATCACCCGGTGGAGGGGCGACGATGGATGGGGCGGAGGTCTTGGGTTGAGCCTCCTGGGTCACCGGGGCTCCCCACACTACCGTTTCGATGGCGGCCCGGGCGGCGGCCGCCGCCTCTGGGTAAACCTCTTCCGTCGCCCGTACCGTCAAGGTCAAAATCCCCGTGGGGCCCAGGATGTCGGCTTGCCATGCCAGCCGCCGGTCAGGCACCAGCCGGGTGGCCGGCCGCTTCCACTCCCACAGGTAGGTGGTGTACCCCCCCACGCGGGCCGTGGTGCGACTCAGGAGTTGGATGCCCGACCGGCCTTCCAAAATGCTGCGGTTGCCGTATACCAAATACCCGCCCTCCGAGAAGCCCGGCTCTCTGGGCACGAAAAACAACTCCGCCTCCATTTGCCGGTTGGGGCCGTAAGCCCGGGTGACGACGGGAGCCAGGCTCTCATCCAATTGCCAGTGGGCCGGCAGCCAGATGCTGAAACCGTAGGTGGGATGGTGATACAGGCTTCCGACAGGCTCTCCCCCCACCGGGCCGGCAGCTTGGGCCGCTGCCGGCTTAACCCATATAAAAAGGAAGAATAACAGACCCATCGCCATGGCGGCCGGACGGACGGCCTGGCCCAACCTGTGCAGCAACGACATCCGCTCCTTATTAACACCGCGGCCAGGGGAGAAAGGTACCCCCGCCCCCGGCAGCGAAAACCGAGAACAACCATCGGCTGCACGCCGGAGGAGGGTGGGCGGTGACCGTAAGTCCCCTTGCCTTTGATATCGAAACCGTAGGGGTAGATTGGGACAGCCTTGAACCGGAAATTCAAGAATACCTTCTGAGCCGGGCCAAAACCGACGAAGAGCGCCGCACCGTTCCCGAACGCCTGGGCCTGCACCCCGGTACGGGCCGGGTGGTGGCCATCGGCCTGTGGCGGCCGGAAGAAAAAAGGGGCGGCGTGCTGCTGGAGGGCGAACCCGCCGACTGGTCGCCCTTCGAAGACAACGCCCAGATCTTTCGCGGCTCAGAAGAGCGTATTCTCAAGGAATTTTGGCGCTATGTCCGAGATCATGCGGGCACCCTCATCAGCTACAACGGGCGTGCTTTCGACGGCCCATTTCTGATGCTGCGCTCCGTCCTGCTGGGTGTGGCGCCCACCCGAAACCTGGTCCCCTACCGCTACAGTTTTAAGGATCATTGCGACTTGGCCGAAGTCGTTACATTCTTTCGTGCCCGGCCTATGGAATCCTTTGATTTCTGGTGCCGGCGCTTCGGCCTGGCATCGCCCAAGGAAGGGATGGACGGGTCCGCCGTGGCCGACTATTACGCCGCCGGCGATCTGCTGGCCATCGGCCGCTACTGTCTGGCCGACGCCCGGCAAACGGCGGAACTTTATTTGCGCCTGCTGCCCCTGATTCAACTCCACGACGGAACGGGTGGTTGAGTGGCCGGCCGGGCTAAGGTGTGGCCTTGGCGCCCCTTTGTCTATCTGTCTTTGACAATGGCCGTCCTGCCCGGCTTCCTGCTGGGCGGCCTCATGTTCCTGGCTGTGTACATGGGCTGGCCCCTGGGCTGGTACGCCGCAGCCCGGCAGGCCCACGGCCACGCCCAGTTGATGGGCTGGGGCGGCGCCATGATCCTGGGTGTGGGGCTCCAGTTCCTGCCCCGGCTGCGGGGGGCCAAACTGTGGTCGCCCCATTGGGTGCCGCCCTTGTTCGTCATGCTGGCCCTGGGCATGACGGTGCGCATCGTGGCCCAGCCCCTGGCCGCCGCCTTGTCGGGCTCTGCCATGCCCTGGCTGGTGCTGCTGGTGGCCGGCACTGGGGTGGAAACCGTCGCCGTCATCGGTCTGCTGGTGGTGCTGGTGCAAACCTTGCGCCAAGGCCCGGCCCTAGGGCAAAAGGCGGCCTTCGCCCAAATCGTGCCCATGCTGGCGGTGGCGGGGGGCGGGTTGGTGGTGGCCCTGGGGGCCTGGACCGCCGGCACCTGGGGCCTCCTGGCTTCCGGCGGTCAAGGCACCGCCTCGTCTTTGCTGGCGGATCCCGTTCTGCAGAACTTAGGCGTGGCCACGGCCACCTTCGTCTTCGTGCCCGCCTTGTGCCTGGCCATGTCGGCCCGGGTGTTTCCCCTCTTCTTCCGCATCCGCACCACCGCCCCCGCCCCGCTGAACGTCGCTGCCTGGCTCCTGGCGGGGGCTTTGGCGGCTTATTTGTCCACCGCCGTCATCCCGCCGGCCCTGGGGTGGGGCATCGGCGCGGTGCTCAACGCCGCCGGCCTGCTGGTGGGCGCCTATGCCATCCAAGTTTTCACCCGCCGGGTGGAGTTTCCCGGGGATAAAGGGCAGTACCGCACCTGGGCCGACCCCCATGCCGTGGGGGCTTTGACGGCCTACGCATGGGCCGTGGCGGGGGCCCTGGCCCTGGCCGTCTACGGCCTGTACCGGCTGGGCATTCCCGTGGGGCCCCACCCCCCACCCTTGGACCTGGCCATCCATGCCTTGGGGGCCGGCTTCATGACCTTGCTCATCATCGGCGTGGGCCCTGTCCTGCTGTCGGCCTTCGCCGGCAGCAGGCCCGCCGGGGGCGCCTGGCTTTGGGCCGCCGTCATCACCGGCAACGCCGCCGCCCTCCTGCGCACTGTCTTCCTCATGGGCCCCGCCCCCGCCCGGAACGCCCTCCTGGCCCTGGCGGGCCTGCTGGGCGCCGTATCCATGGCCGCCTTCGCCCTGTGCCTGTGGGTGAGCGTCTACCGGAGAACTGCCAGCGGCAGCCGGGCTTAGGCTCCTCCTCCCCCAACTTCCCCGCCCCGCAGGAAAGGCTTTTTTCGAGCCATATGGAAAGGTTTTAGGCGAACGCCGTGAACGGGCGTTTCACCCTAGGCCGGCCGCCCGGCCTGTTGTTTCACCACTGCTGGAACGGAGGCTGTCCATGAACCGAACCCCTTGGCACCAGCAAACCCTGGACGACTTCCTGGCCCCGAGCCTGGCCCGGGACTTCCCCAACCTGCCCATCAGCCATGCCCAGGGCACCTACGTATACAGCACCGACGGCCGGGCCTTCCTGGACTTCGTGGCCGGCATGGCCTCCTGCAATGTGGGCCATTGCCACCCCGTGGTGGTGCGGGCCATTCAGCAGCAGGCGGAGCGATTGATCCACGGGCCCGTGGGCGTGCTCCTGTACGAGTCCGTCGTGGAACTGTCCAACCGGCTGCAGGAAGTGCTGCCCCCCGGGCTGGACTGCTTCTTTTTCGGCAACAGCGGCACCGAGGCGGTGGAAGGCTCCATCAAGCTGGCCCGCTTCGTCACCGGCCGGCCCAACGTCATCGCCTTCCACGGCGCCTTCCACGGGCGCACCTTGGGCTCGGTGTCCCTGACGGCCTCCAAGGCCCGCTACCGGCGCCATACCGGGCCCCTGCCGGCCGGTGTCTACCACGCGCCCTACCCCTACGTCTACCGCAGCCCCTGGCCTGACGACCCCGAAGAGTGCGCCGCCCAAGCCCTGGCGGGGGTGGACGCCATCTTCCGCCACGTGGCCGAACCGTCGTCGGTGGCCGCCATCCTGGTGGAGCCCGTCCAAGGGGAAGGGGGCTACATCGTGCCCCCCGCCTCCTTCCTTAAAGGCCTGCGGGAGCGGTGCGACGAGCACGGCATTCTGCTCATTTTCGACGAGATTCAAACGGGCTTCGGCCGGACGGGCAACTGGTTCGCCGCCCAAACCTTCGACGTGCGGCCCGACATCATGGCCCTGGCCAAGGGGATCGCTTCGGGGATGCCCCTGTCGGTTATTGCCGCCTCCAAGGAATTGATGGAGCAATGGCTGGCCGGCAGCCACGGCACCACCTTCGGCGGCAATCCCCTCTCCTGCGCGGCTGCCCTGGCCACCTTGGACGTCATCGTCCGGGACAACCTGCTGGAACGGGCCCGGGTGCAGGGAGAGGCCCTCATGGCCGGCCTGCGCAGCCTGCAGGAGCAGTTCGACTTCATCGGCGACGTGCGGGGCGCCGGGCTGATGATCGGCGTGGAACTGGTCAATTCCCGGGAGACCAAGGAGCCGGCCCCCCAGCTGGTGGGCCGGGTTCTGGAAGGGGCCCTGCAACGGGGCTTGATCCTCTACCCCGCCGGCACCAGCGACCAGGTGATCCGGTTCATCCCGCCCTTGACTTTGTCCGATGAGGAATTGGTCCAGGCCTTGGACATCTTCGGCCAGGCCCTGGCTGCCGCCGCCCAGGTGGGCTAGCGGGGCCGGCCGGATTCACCGGCTGTATTCATAGGGAAGATTTCGTTGCGGTGACGGCGCCATCAAGCCTTTTCCGGCTGGGCTTCGCCCGGCGGGGGCCCGCCCTCGCCGGCCTCCGCCTCCTGGGGGGCGCCTTCACCGCGGAAGTCCTGGTTGGGCAGGAGGAAGGTCAAGGCCAGACTCAGCACCGCCGCCAGCAGCACCACCCAATGGACAACCCTCAGGCCGTCGGCCAGGGCGCCTTGAGCCAGGCCCACCAGGTTCTCGCCGATGGCGGCCCGCATCCGGGGATCCAGCAAGTTGTTGGCCAACTGGCCCGCTTCGGCCACGGTGCTCACCCCCAGCTCCGGTATGGACCGGAGGCGGGACAGGAGCGTCAGATTCAAAGCCGCCCCCATTACGGCCACCCACACCATGCCCCCCAAAGTGCGGACAAACTGCAGGGACGCCGTGGCCACCCCCCGGTACTCCCAGGTGGTGGCCGACTGAACGCTCAAGATGAAGGCCAGGGTGTTGAAGCCCATGCCGGCGCCGATGACGAAGGTCACCACGGCAAAGCCGATCTGGGGAATTTCCGCGAAATTGTGGCTCAAATAGACCAGCCCGGCGCTGGCCACGGCGTTCAAGGCCAGCCCCAGCATGGCAGCCGGCCGGGTTCCCACCTTGATGATGAAGCGGCCTCCGAAGGCGGAGGCCAGGGGCCAGCCGATGGACAGCCACAGCAGGGACAGGCCCGAGCGGGTGGCGCTGTAGCCCTGCACCCCCTGGGCCCAGATGGGCAGGTAAACCGAGGTGCCGAACATGACCCCGCCCACGACAAAAGTGACCAGGTTGGCCACACCGATGGTGGGCACCCGGAAAATGTGCAGGGGCATCATGGGATCGGGATGCCTCTGCTCGTGGCCGATGAACCAGATGAACAGAACGACGCTGGCCACCAGCATGCCGATGATCACCGGCGAGCCCCACGGGTAATGGACGCCGCCCGTCAGCAGGGCCAGGAGCAAGGCGCTGATGGCCACCGTCAGCAGGATGGCGCCCAAGTAGTCCACCTGGGCCTGGCGCCTTTCGATCTTCTCGTGCAGATTGCGCTGGATGGTGTAGATGGACACGATGCCCAGGGGCAGATTGATGTAGAACAGCCAGCGCCAGGTGAAGTAGTCTACGATGATGCCGCCCAGCAGGGGGCCCATCATGGCCGACAGGCCGAACACCGACGAGAACAGCCCCTGAAAGCGGGCCCGCTCCGCCGGGGAGAAGATGTCACCCAGGATGGTCTGCACCACCGGCAGGATGGCCCCGGCGCCCAGGCCCTGGAGGGCCCGGAACATGATGAGTTGGAACATGCTCCCGGCCATGCCGCATAGGGCGGAGCCGACGACGAAGATGATCGCCCCGATGATGAAGGTGCGCTTGCGGCCGATGAGGTCGGCCAGCTTGCCGTAAATGGGAATGGTGGCCGTGGAGGTCAACATGTAGGCGGTGACCAACCATGTGAGCATGGAGAAACCGCCCAAGGCGCCGACGATCCGCGGCATGGCTGTTTCGATGATGGTTATGTCGATGGCGGCAAGGAAAGTGGCGAGCAGTACCGACGCTACTACTCGTCGTCGCTGGGCTTCATCCAAAGGGGATGCACCCCTTTCTTGGTCCATCAGTTCGTCAAGGGCTGGAGGACCCCTTTCACCGGAGCCTAATTTCTCGGGCCTCTAAGGGCCGGCCCCGGAACGGGAGGCGGTGCCGGTATCGGCAGCACCGGATCTGGTCTACAGGCTGAATTTGAGTATAACCCAGGGGCGGGCCAGCCCCGTCTCATCTTCTTTTACGACGACCGGTGCCCCTTTTGCAGCGGCCTGGCGGAGCGGCTGCGGTCCTTGGACGCCCGGGGGCGCATCGGCTTCAGCCCCGTCAGCGATGCCGCCGGCCTGGCCCGCTGCGGCATCAGCCCCGAGGCCGCCTGCAACCGGGCCCAGGTGTACGTGGTGCCCACCGGCCGGCGGTATGAAGGCATCCATGCCCTGCTGCAGGTGGCCCGCACCCTGCCCCTTCTTTGGCCCCTGGCTCCCGTGTTCTGGCTGGCGGCCCGCTTGGGGTTCGGCCAGGCCGCCTATGACTGGTTTGCCCGCCGCCGCTACCTCTTCTCCCGCCGGCTGCCCCCTGGGCAGTAACCCTCTCCGCCAGTAACCCTCTACCCCAGTAACCCTCTACCCCCGGCCCTCATAAGTTGGGACAAGCCGATCGGCCTTTTTACCACATCAATTGTCCCGGCGAAGGGGGTATTCCGCTTTGGCGCGCAGGCGACTGCGTAGACGGCGTTGCTGCAACAACCGGCCTTCATGCCAAGCCCTGGCCCGCATCGTCAACGGCACCCCGGCGGTTTTGAACGGGGTCTGCCTCATCCAGACGGTTCGTTCCGATTTGCGTCCTACCATATTGCGCCGCCGCACCCGCTCGCCCTTGGTGCTGCCCGTGTTTTTCTCCGTGGAAAACCGGCGGGGCCGCACCTTGAATCTGGGCGAGGCGGTATTGCGGCAGAGGGAAGTCAATATCGTTATGAAGGAGTTGCGCAACCGGGGTATTATTGTCACCGCTCTCCACAACCACTGGCTGTTCGAAAGGCCACGGCTCATGTACATGCACTGGGAGGCGGTCATGGATCCCCGCCGCTTCCTCCGGGCTTCCCGGGCAGCCCTGCGGGCGGCCGGGGTAAGAACCCGGCCCCTTTGAACCAAGGCCTATAAGCCGGAAATCCTTGTCTTGCAAGGGTTTCCGGCTTTCTTTTTTTTCCGTCCCCGGCAATGTTGTGCATATAGTCACGAATGACTATTATGTTTCTGACTACTCAGATGGGAGGCCGGGCGTTGGACGAGCGACACCTGCTGCTGCTGGGGGTCCTCATGGCCCAGAGCCAGCACGGCTACCGGATCAACGAGTTCATCGAAACCAACTTGGGCCGGGTGTCGGGGATGAAGCGGTCGACGGCCTACGCGCTCCTGGAGCGGCTGGAGCAGAAGGGTCTGGTCCAGATGGATATCCAGACGGTGGGCAACCACCCGCCGCGGAAAGTGTATTCCATCACGCCGGCCGGCCGGGAGAAGTTTTTCGACCTGCTGCAGTCGCTGCTGGTGCGGGTGGATCCCTCCTCGTCCGCCGCCGACATCGCCCTGATGTTTATGGACTATCTCCCTGCGGAGAAAGCCATTGCTCTCCTTAAGGAGAGATCCGCAGAACTGAGGGCGCAGATTGAGGAGCTGCGCGGCACACCCAGCCACACCACCACCGCGCCGGGCGTCGATCATGCCGTCCGGCGCAAAATCGCCCTATTGGCGGCGGAACAGTCGTGGCTGGAAGAGACTCTCGACACTCTTACGGCCAAGGCGGCCAGCGCGGGAAATGCAGCTCACGACACCGGCAGGAAGGATGGGGACCCATGACCCGTTGGTTGTTGTTCTTGCATATTGCCAGCGTGGCTTTCTGGCTGGGCGGGATCGCCGCCCTGTTCGTGCTGTATCGCAAGGCGGCGGGCAAGGAGTGGGATAACGGCCGGCAACTGGCCTATGATACGACCAAGTCCGTCGTCCGGGGTATTCTCAACCCCAGCGCCCTGACGGTGCTCCTAACGGGCATCGTCATGATCATCCAGATGGGCCTGATGGGACGGGCCAAGCCCTTCTGGCTCGCTTTCATGGAGCAGTTCGGCGGCCTGGTGGCCCTCATCTCGGCGGGCTTGCTGACGTGGCAAATCCGGGGAGTTGAGCGGGCCTCGTCGCCGGCAGAGCGGGATCAAAGCTGGCGGCGGCTGCATCAAACGATGGCTTATGTCGGTGCCGGCGTCGTGGTGACCATTCTGGTGGTCGCCTTGCGAATATCCATTTGAGGGTTGGCTGCCATGCAAAAGCGCGTTCTCGGCCTGCTGTTCGCGGTGCTCTTCCTGGTGATGATCGGCTTCTCCATCTTGTTTCCGGTGGAGCCGTACTACATTCAAATCTTCGGCGCCACCAGCGCCACCATGGGCTGGCTGACCGCCAGCTTCTCCCTGGCCCAGTTTGTCTTCAGCCCCTTGTGGGGGCGCCTGTCGGACCGCATCGGCCGCAAGCCTGTCATGATGATTGGGCTGGCGGGGTACGGTGTGTCCATGGCCCTGTTCGCTATGGCCCAGGCGATTCCCCATCTGTTTGTCGCCCGTACCATGGCCGGCGTCTTGTCTTCGGCCACCCTGCCCACGGCCATGGCGGTCATCGCCGACACCACCACCGCCGAGGAGCGGGCCAAGGGGATGGGCCTGCTGGGGGCCGCCTTCGGCTTGGGGGCCATCTTCGGGCCCTTCATCGGCGGCGTGCTGGGCGACATGGCCATCCGGCTGCCCTTTTTCACCACGGCGGGTCTTTCCCTGGTGACGCTGCTCTTTGTCTGGCGGATGCTGCCCGAGTCGCTGCCGCCGGAGAAGCGGAATGTAGAGCGGGAGCGGGTTTCCCGGCTCAAAGCCTTCCAGACCGACACGACCTTCTTGTATTTGGTGGCCTTCTTGGTTACCTTCTCCCTGGCCGGGCTGGAGACGGCCTTCCCCTTCCTGGCCTATGACCGGCTGGGGGCCACGCCCCGTTCCGTAGGGTATGTGTTCGCGGTGATGGGTATAGCGGGGTCCATCGTGCAGGGCGGCCTCATCGGGCCCATCCGCCGGCTCATCGGTGAGGAGCGGATGATTCCCGTGGGCCTGCTGGTCAGCGCCACAGCCCTGGTATTGATCGCCACGGCCCGCAGCATCGTGGCCGGAACCCTGGCCCTGGCCCTTTTCGCCGCCGGCCACGGGCTGATCCGTCCCGCCAACGCCTCCCTGGTGACCCAGCGCACCCGGGTGGGGCAAGGCTTGGCCATCGGTGTGTATGACTCCATGGATGCCTTGGGCCGGGTGGTGGGGCCCATCGTAGGCGGCACCCTGTACCTGCAGAACGGCTCCCTGCCCTTTTTCAGTTCTTCGGCGGTGAATGTGGTGGCCTGCCTTTTATTTGTGGCAGTCGCCCTGCCCCGGCTGCGGCGGCCGGTGGCGGAAGCTTCGTCATGAGCCTGGGCGGCAGGAGCTGATGGGCGCCTGATCCACTGGGAAACTGGGCGCCTTCAGGTGCTCCACAAAAAATGCCCCATCCAGATCGGCCTGGGTGAAACATTTGTTGAGGTTTTAGACCT
>DATGRI010000051.1 GCA_035303785.1 Sphingobacteriaceae bacterium | reverse complement strand
GGCATCGCCCTCGGCCTGCTCAGCGCCTTTGCCTTCATCACCTACAAGCCCCTTGGGGTATCTACGTCGTATCCGCGCACTGTTGCAATACTTCTTAATTCCTTCGCGCCGGATTTCGTGGCCAACAACGCCTACTTCCAGCGGGTCACGCCCGAAGTGGACTGGCAGCTTATGCTGGTTCTGGGCATCATCGCCGGCGGCTTCATCGCCTCCCGGGTGGTGCGGCGGGGTCAGGCCGGCGATTGCGCCGTGACCCCGGTGGCGGCAACCGCCGCGGCGGCAGCCGGTCCAGCCGGCGATGGGCCGGCTCCCGCCGGCGACGGTGGGTCCGGTGCGGGCGGCGCCTCCGCTGCTCCCGCTGCCGGCGGCACGGGCGGCCGGATCTCGTCCCGCCGCAAGTGGATGGGCTTTCTGGGCGGGTTCCTCCTGCTCTTCGGCGCCCGCCTGGCCGGCGGCTGCACCAGCGGCCACGTCATCACCGGGTTCACCCAGATGGCGACTGCCAGTTTCATCTTCGCCGCAGCGGTGTTTGCCGCCGGGATTCCCACGGCCATGATGCTGCGCAGGAAAGGGTTGGTGTGAGCCATGAACATCTTGCTGCTGGGACTCATCACCGGCGTAGCCTTCGGCTACATCTTGTACCGTTCGGGCGTCTCCCAGTGCGGCTGCATTTTTGACGCCCTGAACCTCCTGAACCTGAAAGCCGTAAAGCTGATGATGACGGCGGTGGCCGTCGGCGCCCTCATCGTCTATCCCCTGGCCGCTGCAGGCCTCGTGGAGATCGGCGGCAAGACCTTGTATGTGGGCGGCGTGGCCCTGGGCGGGCTCATCTTCGGCATCGGCTTCGCCGTAGCCGGCTACTGCCCCGGCACCGCCCTGGCCTCCCTGGGCGGCGGACGCCTGGACGGCCTGACCACCATTCTGGGCGGCCTGGCCGGCGCCTTGGCCTACTCCCTGGTTTACGAGCCCATCAAGCCGTGGCTCATCGACACCCTGAACTTCGGCCAGCATTCCCTGCCCGAGGCCTTGGGGGTCAACCCCACCACGGCGGGCATCACCTTCGCCCTGCTGCTGGGGGCCCTAGTCTTCGCCGTCGACCGGTGGGAGCGGCGGCGAACTGCCCGGCAGGCAGCGCCCGTGGTGCGGGCGGGCGACATGATGGAGAGCGACGCCCGTGCACGGGCTTGACCCGGCGGTAGTCGAGGACCTGCAGACCCGCCTCCGGCGCATCGAGGGCCAGGCCAGGGGGCTCCAGAAGATGCTGGCGGAAGGCCGGAGCTGCGAGGACATCCTGACCCAGCTGAGCGCCCTGCGGGCCGCCGTGTCCACCGTGGCGTCCCTGCTGCTGGTGGAAAACTTGGAGGCCTGCCTCCAGCGGGGCGGCGATCCCGAGGCGCTGGCGGCGGTGGAGCGGGCCAAGAAGCTGTTTTCCACCTTTGTGAAATAGAAGCGGCAAATACGGTTTGGGCCGGGGGGCCTTTCCGGGCCCCCTTGCCCTTTTCCTAGAGACTCCTCTTCTTGAGACTCCTCTCCTTGAACAGGGGCGCAGGAGCCGGGCCTTCCATCGCCAACCAATAGGGGTTGGAGAGGAGGCTTTTCCATGACCAATCCTTTGGCGGGCATTTTGTCGGGGCAGGTCCGCATTGTGGATTTGACCGCCCCATTGTCGGAAGACACCCCGGTCTTGCAGCTGCCGCCCCCTTTCGCCAACACGCAAAGATTTTCCCGTACTTTGGTAAGCCGCTATGACGACAACGGCCCGGCGTGGTACTGGTACGACTTCACCATGGGCGAGCATGTGGGCACCCACTTCGACGCCCCCATCCACTGGATCACGGGCAAGGACGGGCTGGATGTGTCCCGGGTGCCGGTGGAGCACCTGGTGGCCCCGGCGGTGGTCATCGACAAGAGCGCCGAATGCGCCGCCAACCCGGACTTCCTTCTGGAAGTAGAGCACGTCAAGGCCTGGGAGGCGGAGCACGGGCCCCTGCCCGCCGGCGGGTGGCTCCTGTTCCGGACGGGCTGGGACGCCCGGGCCAAGGATGAAGCCGCCTTCCTCAATGTGGACGAGACTGGCTCCCACACCCCGGGCCTGTCGGCGGAGTGCGCCCGCTACCTGGCCCAGGAGACGCCCATCGTGGGCATCGGCGTGGAAACGGTAGGCACCGATGCGGGCATGGCGGCCACCTTCGACCCGCCCTTCCCCGCCCATCACTTTTTCCAAGGGGCGGGCAAGTACGGCCTCACCCAGCTGGCCAACCTGGCCCACCTGCCGCCTACGGGCGCTGTAATCGTCGTGGCGCCCTTGCCCATTGTGGGCGGCACCGGCAGCCCGGCCCGGGTGCTGGCCCTGGTGCCCCGGGGTGGCGACG
>DATGRI010000050.1 GCA_035303785.1 Sphingobacteriaceae bacterium | reverse complement strand
GCTGCCCACATGTAGTAGCGTCCTTGGCCCACCGGCCGTCCGTCCCGGTAATGGGCCAGGGAGAAGAGGGCGCCCTGGTCCGTCAACAAGTAGGCGTAGGCCGTCTTGCGCAGCCAGGAAAGGTGTTTGAACAAGGGGGCCGTGGCGGCGCTGTACATCAAAAAGCGCATGTTGACCACGGCGGCCGTGACCACCACCAGCCAGAGGGGGGCGCCGGCCGCCAGCAGTTGCAGGGCCGCCAACTGGGAGGCGCCGGCGTACACGATGACCGACAGCCCCATGGCCTCCAAGGGGTTCAGCCCGGCCTGGGTGGCCACGGCGCCGGTGACCATGCCGAAGGGAAACACCCCCAGCAGCATGGGCAGCACGTCCCGGAAGGCAATCCGCAGGCTGTCCCCCTCGTCGGCGACAATCTCGCCGGCCTGGGGCTGTTGGGCGATTTCCGCTTGTTTATGGGTGATTTCGTGGGTGGTCTCGGTAGGCATAGCCCCTCATTCTAGCCTGGCCTGCGGGCTCCTCCCGCCGCCTCAATCCGACGGCTCCGGCCAGGGCATCTGCACTACGGGCACGCCCGCCAGGGTGTCCTTGACGGGGCACACCCGGTGGGCGTGGGCGATGAGGGCGTCCACCTGCTCCTGGGGGGACGGCGACACCACCTTGACGGCGAACCGGATTTCCAACAGGCCCGGCCGCACCGGCGCCTTCTCTCGGTAGCCGTCGGGGTCCAGGTCGCCTTCCACGTAGGTTTCCACTTCTTCCAGCTCCACCTGGTAGCGGGGGGCCAGCATGTTGATCATGATGTTGATGCAGCCGCCCACCGAGGCCAGGAGCAGCTGCACGGGATTGGGACCTTCGTCGTCGCCGCCCAGGGCGATGGGCTCGTCGATGATGATCCGGTGGTTCTTTACGATGGCCACCGACTGCACTTTATTGCCGGTCCAGATCACATTGGCATCGTAGGTGCGTTTTGCCACCGACATCGCCTCCTCGGGAATTGCGCGGTGATGCCTGTTGATGGGCGCCCGTCGCCGGGCCTTTTCGTCCATCATAGCCCGGTCCATGCCCGCCGGCCCAGGCCTGGGTTTTGTGCCGGCTCTGCACCCAGGGTGCCCGCCTGGCCTGTCGTGGGTTTAATGCGTGCCCTGCACCAGGGAAGCCCCGGGTGCGTACAGTGGTGTGAAACGAAACAGCAGGGGAAGGGCAGTGATGGTTCTGCGCTTGCTGGCGGGTTTCTCCCTGGGCGATGTAGGCTTGGCCGCCGGCGAAAGGCTGGTGGATGTGGCCTGGGCGGGCGGCGAGACGTTGCTGCGGCCCCGGCCCGGCGGCGGCCGCTTCCTCCACGGCATGGTGGAGTTGGTTTTTACCGTTGATGGGTCGAAAGGGCGGCGGCAGGTGCGGCGCCGGTTTCCCATTCATTTAATGCCCGGTTGGACATTGATGCCGGGTTGGACATCCGCGGCGCCCGGCTCGACGACCGGCGCCGGGGAGCCGGCCGGAGCCATGGTTGTGACCGGGGTCACGCCCCAGCAGCCGGGGGAATGGGGTTTCCCCCTGCCCCAGGGGGAGTTGGTCCACTGCTGGCTGACCGTGGCGCCTTGGAGCCCTCCCGCTGCCGAGGATTCGCCTGATGACGAAGGGGCCGGCGATGGCCGGGCGGGGGCCGGCGGCGCCTTGACCGGCGAGGCTGCCGGTTCGAAGGAGCCCGGCAACGGCCCCGACACCGGGGAAGCCGGCCAGGTGGCGGCCGGCAGCTCCTAATGTCCCTGGAGGTGCGGTGGCAGGGCGGCATGCCCCTGCCGTTGACGCCCGGCAGCCCTGACGCCGCTCCAGGCTTGACCGCCCTGGCGCCGGCGGAAATTGCCGTTCCCGTCCCGATCCGTCTGACCTACGATGTGCCGTCCCAGCGATTCACCTTCACCTATACCCACCCAAACCCAATAGTGCGCCTGGTAAACGGCCAGGCTGTAGCCCAACTGCCCGTTGCCTGGCAGCCCGATGCCGGCCTTTTGGCGTTGACCGTCAAACTGCTGCTGGCAGGCTTGGCCGCGGGCGGCGACGGTGATGCCCGGCCCTTTTTTATAGTGGAAGACATCGTCTTGCGGGGGGCCGTGGGGCCCGCCCTGGCCATAGAGTGCGGCGACCCCGCCGTCACCTTGTCTGATTTGCATGTCGATCCCCAGGATGCCCGCCGGATTCAGGGTCTCCTGACCGTGTCCCCCTGGTCATGCACCGTCACCGTACCTGCCCGCTTGACCATCGGTCGGCAGGACCCGCCTCCGTCACAACCCCAGCCTTAGCCACATACTGTATGGACGGGCATTAGAGCCTTGATGTCGTTGGGAGGAGGAGATGGGTTTGGTTGCCGATGGAGGGGTGGTCCAGGATTACGTAGAGGAAATGACGGTGGACCTGGCGCCGGCCGCCGAATCGGACTTTGTCGCTTCAGGGGTGTCCGTAGGCGAAGCCGTCGATGTGATCCAGCTTTGCTCCGTCAACATTTTTCGCCGCTTTACCTTTGAGCCGCCCCGCACTTTGATCAGCTTCATGCCGCCCATGCCGCGGGGCGTCACCATCACCGCCGTGCTGGGGCAGAAGGCCTTCCCCCTAAGCTCCTACGGCACCGAAGGCCGCTTCACCCTGGTAGTACGCTCGGCCTTCTTCCTGCAGCTGTCGGACAACAACTTCGTCACCTGCCAGGTGGATACGTCCTACGCGGCGGAACTGGGCAAAGGCTCCGTCTGCGCCCTCAGCAGCCCGCTGCCCGCCTCCACCCTCACCGGCGTCAAGGTGGATCCCGGCGGCACCAGCATCACCGCCCACCTTAACACCGGCCGCTTTGAGGTGAGCATGAGCCAGCACCGGGCCGTCAAGGTGGTGGCCGCCCCGGATTCCGTGCCCGACCGGGTAATGGCGCCCTTCGGGTTTCTGAGGGAATAGGGGAGGTGGCCGGAGACCATCAGGCGGCCGGCTGATAAGCTGGTCGACTACGCAAAGAAACTACGCAAAGATAGGTGAACACCATTAGGAGCCGGATAAGTTCCGGCTCCCCTTGGTGCTTGTCGAGCATATGGCACTTCTATTTGAATTGAAGAAATTCCTGTTGTAAGCTTTTGGTCGCTGCTAAATGCCAAAGGTCTGCTCCCCGAAGGACGTGCTCCTTGGCCATTTCCCGTGTGAGCCCAAAGTCCGGGGATATGTTGAGCCATCGCCACGGACCGGCATCGAGGGTTGCCGGTGATGAATCCACGGACATGGGAGGCAGCAGGCCTTCCCGCTTTGCCAACGGTATCCACAGCATCGCCATGGCCACGACTAGAGCAAGGGGCCCCAATACCAATCCCCAGCCGCCGTGGATCAGCAGGAAAAACCAGATGAGCCCCTTGATGCCCGCCAACACCCTGGCAATTACGGCTGGGCCAGAGGGGTGACCCCTTTCGCCTAGGGCCTAAGCCCAACCACTGGGCCTATTGCCCCGGCCAACACGGGCTCGGCGGGGGTTTAGCCCACGGACGAAGCTTATTCCACGGTGAAATGCCTGTTTTCCGGCCAACCGCTCCGGAATAAGCACACCTCCTGGGCTTGAGGCGCCCGTTTAACCTCCAATGGCCCGCCATAAGCCCAGCGCCTGGGCTTATGGCTGTCGACCATCGTGGCCGCCCCCGGGACCCTTGCCGAACAGACAGGGGCGAGGGCCACTTCCACGGTCCCCGCCTTCATTTTCATGCAGGGCATCGGCCTTAGTTTCCGAAGGTTATTAAAAAATAGAGGGTTTAGGGGTGAACTGTGCAGTCCGGCATCCTGCATGAATCGTATTTGTACTTGCTGGCCCGGTGGGACCGGTTCATCGACGCCTTGACCATTCACGTGTCCTTGAGCGTCCTGGCCCTCCTCATCGCCATCGTCATCTGCATACCCCTGGGCATCTGGTCGGCCCGCTCCCGGCGGATTTCGACGGTGACCATCAACCTGGTCAGCGCCCTGCGGGTTCTGCCCAGCTTGGCCATTCTCGTAGTGATGCTGCCCTATCTAGGCCTTGGCTTCACTCCTGCCCTTGCAGCCTTGACCATCCTGGCCTGCCCGCCCATCCTCATCAACACCTATACGGGCTTCCGGGACGTGGACCCGGCCGTGGTGGAAGCCGCCTACGGCATGGGCATGACCCCGGCCCAGGTGTTGTGGTGGATCGAGTCGCCCCTGGCTCTTCCGGTGGTAGTGGCGGGCCTGCGTACAGCAGCCGTGGAAGTGGTGGCCAGTGCCACCCTGGCTGCCTTCATCGGGGGAGGAGGTTTGGGCGAGTTCATCATCAACGGGCTGGGGCTCAATGATATGCGCTCCCTGCTGGTGGGCGCGGTCCCCGTAGCCTTGCTGGCTTTGCTGGTGGAAGGGCTCTTTGCCTTGACAGAGCGGGTGCTGCGCCTGGCGGCCCAGTAGCCGCGCCGGCTGTGCGCCCCGGCCTTAACACAGGAGGTAGCTGTATGTTTTCACGGTTGAACCGAATTTTGCCGGTACTCCTCTTGACGGCGGTGCTGGTGCTGGCGGCCTGCGGCGGCCCGGCGTCACAAACGGACGACGAAGCCGGCGGCAAGCCCACCATTACCATCGGCTCCAAGAACTTCACCGAGCAGCTGCTCATCGGCGAGATGTACGCCCTGCTCTTGGAGGAGGAAGGCTTCCCGGTCAACCGCAGCCTCAACCTGGGCGGCACCTTGGTGGCCCACGAAGCCTTGGTGGCCGGCGAGATCGACCTGTACCCCGAGTACACCGGCACCGGCCTGCTTAACATGCTGAACCTGGAAGTCATGAAGGATCACCAGGAGGTCTACGCCGCTGTCAAGGAAGGCTACCAGGAGCAGTGGGACCTGGTCTGGCTGGATCCCGCGCCCATGAACAACACCCAGGCCATCGCCGTGACGGCGGAAACGGCCGAAAAGTATGACATGTACACCTTGTCCGTCATGTCGGAAGTGGCCCCCGAACTGGTGATGGCCGCCGTGCCCGAGTTCACCGAGCGGCCCGACGGGCTCCCGGGCCTGCAGGAAGTCTACGGCGGCTTCGAGTTCAAGGAGATAAAGCTGGTGGACTACGGCATCAAGTACCGGGCCCTCATCAACGGTGACGCCGACGTGACGGTGGCCTTCGGCACCGACGGCGAGATCGCCGGCTACGGCCTGGTCGTCCTGGAAGATGACAAGGGGCTGTGGCCGCCCTACCAGGTTGCGCCCGTGGTTCGCCAGGACCTGCTGGACCAGGCCCCCGAGGTGGCCGATATCCTTAACCGGGTGCAGGGCCTGTTGACCGACGACACCATGCAGGCCCTCAACTGGGAAGTGGACGGCAACCAGCGGGAGTACGCCGAAGTAGCCGAGGAGTTCCTGCGGGAACAGGGCTTGATCGACTGACGACAACCTGGAGTGGTTGCGGATGCCCTTGGAGACGGTGGGCCCGGCGGGTGGCTCCGCCGGTGTGGACGGTGTCGCCGGTGCCGAGGAGGGCGCCGGCGCCGCCGGCCCATGGGCCATAGAAATAGAAGATGTTTGGAAAACCTTCCCCCGGGCCCGCCGCCCCGCGGTGGCCGGCGTCAACCTGCAGGTGGCGCCGGGCGAGTTCCTCGTGATCCTGGGTTCCTCGGGCAGCGGCAAGACGACGCTGCTGAAGATGATCAACCGCATCCACGACATGTCCTCGGGGCGCATCCTGGTGGACGGGGTGGATGTGCGCTCCGTCCCCGTCACCGAACTGCGCCGCCGCATCGGCTACGTAATCCAGGAGGTGGGCCTGTTTCCCCACCAGACGGTGGCCCAGAACATCGCCACAGTGCCCCGCATTTTGGGCTGGGACCGGCAGCGCATCGACCGGCGGGTGGATTTCCTCCTGGATTTGATGCAGTTGCCGCCCGAGCAGTACCGCAACCGCAGGCCCCGGCAATTGTCGGGCGGCCAGCAGCAGCGGGTGGGCATCGCCCGGGCCTTGGCCGCCGATCCGCCCATCCTGCTGATGGACGAGCCCTTCGGCTCCCTGGACGCCATTACCCGGGCGTCCCTGCAGGAGGAACTGCTCCACCTCCAGCAACGATTCCAGAAGGTCGTCATTTTTGTAACCCACGACGTGGATGAAGCCTTCCGGCTGGCGGACCGCATCGCCGTAATGCACGAAGGGCGCATCGTCCAGTGCGACACGCCCTTGCGGCTGTTGAACCATCCCGCCGACGACTTTGTGGCGCGGCTCATCCGGGCCGACGATGTGCTGCAGCAGTTGAAGCTGCGCCCCGTGGCGGACTTCATGGTGAACGGGGCGGCCGGCATCCCCGACGGGCTGCGGGCTGCGGAATCCGTTCCCCTCCATGCCAGCCTGCAGGAAGCCCTGGCGGCGGTGCTGCGATCCGGCGGCCGGCCGGTGGCCGTCGTCGACCGGCAGGAGCGCATGGTGGGCTGGATCGGCTGGGAGCAGCTTAAAGGGGTAGCCCAGGGGCCGGCAGTTGCAGAAGGAACCGGCATCCAAGAAAGGACCGGCAGCGCGTGAACTACCTCATCCGTTACTGGGACCGGGTTTTGGAGTTGTTCCTCCAGCATGTCCAGTTGACGGTGACGGTCCTGGTCATCGCCCTGGCCATCGCCTTGCCCTTGGGCATCCTCCTGGCCCGGTTCCAAGCCCTGGCCACGCCCGTCATGGGCTTGCTGGGCATCATCTACACCATCCCCAGCATGGCCTTGTTCGCCATGTTGATCCCCTTCCTGGGCCTGGGCGCCAAGCCGGCGGTGACGGCCCTGACGGCCTACAGCCAGGTCATCCTGGTGCGGAACGTGGTGGTGGGCCTGCAGGGGGTCGACCCTGCCGTGCTGGAGGCGGCCGTGGGGATGGGCATGAACCCGTGGCAGGTGTTCTGGCGGGTGCGCCTGCCCCTAGCCCTGCCCGTCATGCTGGCGGGCCTCCGGGTGGCGGCCGTTTCCGTCATCGCCATCGGCACCCTGGCTGCCTGGATCAACGCCGGCGGCCTGGGCGTCCTCCTTTTCGAAGGCTTGTACCAGTACCACCAGGCAAAAATAGTCATCGGCACCGTGTCGGTGGCCCTGCTGTCCTTCACGGTCAACTTCCTCTTGCAGTGGGGTGAGCGGCGCCTGCGGGCCTGGATTTGACGGTGCCGGGAGGCGGCCCGGAGGCGGTGCAAGGCGCGGCCGCTGCCGGGGAGATGGGAGGAAACGGGCAAACACAGCGCCCCTTTCTGGCTTATGCTATAGGTACCCCTAACAGAGGGTAACCCCCTGTGAAGGAGGAGAGCGCCCCATGAAGGAAGTCGCGCTGGCTTTCGTGGGAGTAGTGCCGGGCTCGGGCGAACGGCTCATGGGACTGCGGGAAATCGAAGGGCGGCGTACTTTGGTCATGGGCATCGGGCCCGCCGAGGCCGCCTCCATCGCCATCGGGGCAGGCCGGGTGAAAACCGAGCGGCCCCTGACCCATGATTTGATCGTGGACATCTTCCAGCGCTTCGAGGTGAAGGTGAAGCGGGTGGTCATCCACGACATGAAAGACCACGCCTTCATCGCCGTGCTGGACTTGGAGACGTCCCGGGGCATCCAGGAGATCGACTGCCGCCCCAGCGACGCCGTTGCCCTGGCGGTCCGGCTCAAGGCGCCCATCTACGCCGCCGAAGGGGTGCTGGAGCGGGCCGGGGTGGACTGGCATGAACTCCCCGGCATAGAAGAAGACGACGACTGGATCGAGTAGCCTGCACCCGGCAGAACGAATTAAATTTTGTTGGGGGCGAACTGCTGTTTCCGACCGCCTGTGACGGAGGGCCTGTGGTAAGTCTTTAATGCGGGTCCGGCATGATGTCGGGCCCATCAAGTCGGACCGGTCCCCGCAGTCACAGGAGGGAGTGAAAAGAATATAGGGAACAGCACTGCCGAAGATCCCCTGCTTCAGGGGCATGACGAGAAAGAGCCTTCTTACCTGTCCGCGTTGCCTGCCGGATTGCGCAATCATCCTACCGTTCGATTATTCTTGGCGGAACTGCGTCATATCCGAAGATTGACTGCCCGCCAGCAACGGCGGGCCAAGCAGCTTGTTGACCAGGGTGACAGGGAAGCCTTCCACCAGCTGCTGATCACCGGCCTCCCCTGGGTAGTGTCGGCGGCAGCCCAGTTCATGGAGTACGAGGACGAGTTTCTGGACTTGGTCCAGGAAGGGTTCCTGGGGCTGGCCCGCAGCATCATAAACTGGGATCCCGACCGGTCAACCTTGCAGAACTACGCATCCTTTTGGATTTGGAGCAGGTTGAATCGCTACAGGGCCAGTCGGGGGACCCCGGTGCGCATTCCCGTCTATATATGCGAGCGCCTGCGGAGCTTCAAGAAGGCCAGGGAGCGGGAGAAGGCGCCGCCGGTGCCGGACCTGCCGGCGGAATACCAAGAGGAAGACCAGCTGGCAGCCTTCCTGCCGCCGGTATCGTTGAACTCGGATCTGAGCAAATTTCACGGCAAGAGCTTCTGGGAGCAGGTGGACGATCCGGCGGAGAAACCGTTGCCCGGCGACCTGCTGTGGTATGAGGAGGGCCTGCTGGCGCCGGGAGCCGAGGAGGCCTGCATTGAAGGAATCTACCGGGAGCAGGTTCGCCACTGGCTGGACAACTTCCCGTTGACCGAGCGGGAGCGGTTCATCATCCGGCGGCGGTTGGGCTTCGACGGGCCGCCAAGAACTCTGGCCGAAGTGGGCAAGGAGTTGGGCATAACCCGGGAGCGGGTGCGGCAAATTCAGGCCCGCACCCTGCAGCGGATGCGCCGCTCGCGCAAAGCCCGCCTGCTGAATCCGGAGCCGCCGCCTCCGCCCAAGCCTCCGGGGACCCGCCACCGGTACAGCCGGCGCCGGTTCAGTCGCTCAGGTACTCAATAAGGAGCATAGTCCGCTGATCGATGTTGACACCCCGGTGATCGGGCCGTGCCACTTGGGCAACCCAGCCGAAGCCCCAATGGTTGCGGTCCACATCGGCAAAAACCTGCCGCACCGGGGTGTCGCCGTCGATAAGTTCCCCGCGCCGGAGGCTCATAGCGATGAGCACCGCCGCATCGGCCCGGCCGATGGCCTCATCGGGGAGGTAAAGGCTCCCGGCTGCGGGGTGGCCGGCTGCTGGATGGGTGATGTTCAGTTGGCTGCCCAGCCGGAGGTAATCGTAGAACCAGTGGCTGGCCGCCACGTCCTGGTATGCACCGGGTGCCGGGTCGAACTGGGAGTAGCGGATGATGTTCTCCTCATCCACCATCACCCGGAGGACAGTGGCCGTCATTTCCGACCGGGTGATGGGGGACTCCGGGTTGAAATTGCCCAGATCATCGCCTTTCATGATGGATGCATCGTACACGGCGGTGATGTAGCCCGCCGCCCGATGGTCCACCGGCACATCGGGGAAGATGCTGCGCGGCGCAGCCTTCAAGCCCAGGAATCTGGCTGTGACGGCCGCCGCCTCGGCCCGGGTTAGCGGTCGCTCCGGCCCGAACGTGCCGTCGGGATAGCCTTGAAAATACGACGGGTAGATGTGGTTCGCCACGTAGACCGGGTCGGACTGGGCGGTGATGCTCTGGCCCCGGTTGCCGGCCCCGCCATCCAGGCGCCCTTGGATGATGAGGACATCGCCGTCCCGGGCAGCCACATCGACTCTCACCGGGAAGGAAACGTGCCCCCGTGGCCCGGTTCGACCTTCTGCAATTGGAACATCACCTGGTTGGCCGTTTGGTCATAGTGGTAGTCGGTTGTGGCGTTCGTTGCCGGGCCATCATCGTTGCCATCGCCATTGGTGATGCCCTGCAGCAGGCCCGGAAGGGTGAAACTCAGCACTACATTGTCTGCCGCGGTTTGGTTGCGGTTGGTGTAGATGGACGTGTAGCTGTACTCGCCCCCAGCCGGGATGGAGCTGACGTTCGGAACGATGCGCAGGGTGAAGCCTTCGGAGCGCCTTACCGTACCCGCCGACCCGTTGCCCCCGTCGCCGCTGATGCTGCCGGTGTAAGTAAAGGTAAGCGGATCGGAAGTGCCGCCGGGCGTTGTGACGGTAACCTCCACCGGCCCTGGTGCGGCAGCCGCCGGCGTAACGAAGGTCAGTTCATCCGGGCTGATGACAGTCACCTCGGCCGCGGGGATGGTGATGCCGCCGATGGTAACCGATGTATCTCCGGGGATGAAGTGCGCACCTGTAACGGTCACCGTGTTGCCGCCGGTCACAGGCCCTTCATTGGGGTCAAGGTTATCGGCTATTGGTGCGACGGCCGTGTAAGTGAAATTCAAGGGGTCGGAAGTCCCGCCTGGGGTGGTGACAGTGACCTGCACCGTCCCCGGCAGGGGAACGGCGGGCGTCTCAAATGTTAGTTCCGTTGAACTATTTACCGTCACCTGCTCTGCGGGAATCGTCACTGCGCCAATGGTTACAAACGTCTCGCCGTCTATGAAATAGTCACCGGTTACGGTTACGGCAGTACCGCCGGTCACGGGGCCATGATCTGGGTTGAGGTCGGTGACCACCGGGCTGACGGCGGTGTAGGTGAAGTCCAATGGATCGGAAGTGCCGCCCGGCGTAGTCACCGTAACCTGCACAGGCCCCGGAGCCGCAGCGCCTGGTGTTACGAAGGTCAGTTCAGTTGGACTGCCCACACTCACCTCGACCGCGGGGATGGTAACGCCGCCGATGGTTACCGACGTCTCGCCGGCTATGAAGTGATCACCGAAAACGGTTACCGTGGTGCCACCGCTCACCGGCCCCTCGGAGGGTGAGAGCCCGGTGATGACCGGTTCGGCCGGATCCGCGGCACATGCTATCCCGCCCTCTGGTACAGAGGCATTCACGCTTAGTTCACTGAGAACCGCATCAAGCACTGGGGCTCCTAATAGCTCCACCTGAGCAGTCAGCACAGGTACTCTAGCACCGGCTTCGGTGCCGTCCGCTTCTTCAACGACGCTTGTTGGTTCTCCCAAGCCCACCGTTACTGAAAACAGTCCAAGTAGGCTAAGCTCAACTGATTGACCTGGGATCAAGTCCCTCGGGAAGCCCGGAAGATCGGCATCGACTCGTACCAAATCGGGGGGTGTATACTCAATGCTGGCACCGCCGGGTTCGCCGGTTGCCGTGGCAATTATATGTGCTGCACCGTTTACTTCGATAGTAACCAGATCGTTAAGCAAACTAATGTCGCCTAGGGTGCTGGTGGATTCAGCGATAATCGCCCGCTGCTGGCTCACGTCGCCCGCAGCTTCCTTTAAGATCACAACGGATTCGTTACTGATACCGTCCTCATAAGAAAGTACATCGTAGTCGACCGACACCAATGGAGGAATCAGATCGACACGGATACTGCCTAGTTGAGCGTCGGCCGTTAGCACCGATGCTCGACTCAGGACGATTTCGCCAGTGGTACATATTGCGTCTGCTACTTCATCCGGCCAGCGGGCATGAGCCTCAGTTTCCGTGACCCCAAGGCCCCCGATCAGAGGGAGCTCCAAAGTCAGCAACTGGTCCGAAACCGGATTGGGGTTGTTTGGCGGCGTTGTCTGGATCGATTCGGCAAAGTTGATGCTTAGCCCAAAGAGTCCGCCGCCCAACTGGCTTCCCCGGGCGCGGCTGCGCGGGTGGCTAACATTGTCGGCCTCAGCTTCGGTTACCGCGATAAGTCCGTTGACCAGACCTGGACCCAACAAATTTAGGCTTAGTCCGGACCCGGCTTCGGCGGACCCGCTCCAATTTTGGAATTCTTCTTGGGCTGTGATGGGTGAGGGAGACGAGAAAAGGACGATGGCAAGAAGCATTCCAGTGAGGAAATAATTAAAACGCCTACTTCGGATAGGTCTCATGAACACCCCCAAGGCACCGACATCGTGCGGTCGAGGAGAAATTGCCCAGAGCGCTTCCGTGTAATGCCAGGTATCGTGAAGTTGCTTCACTTTTTAAAGGCTCTGATGTATCTCGGCCCTGTGTCACTCTCCATTTCCTACAATCCTCGCTCCTTTGCAGGCGGGTTGGCCCAGTTGCCGAAGAGTACGGGAAGCGCAAGCACACCTGCTGGGCTTATTTCACCACATGACAGGTTGGGGAGGCAGCTGAAGCCCAGGGCTTGTGCTTATTCCGAAGCGATCAGCCTCCTACGGGCTGCTGAACCTCGGAATAAGCTTCGTGCGTGGGCTAAACCCCTGCCGAACCGGGGTTGGAGGGGTTGATAGGCCCAGAGGCTGGGCTTAAGCCCCGCTGGACCCTTGGCCGGAGAGGTGGCCTTGCCCCGGCGCCGGTACGGCCCTGCCCAGAGGCCCACCAGCTGTGCTTATTCCCGGTCATTGGAGGCCGGGTGAGCAGGTGAAGCCCAGGCGGTGGGCTTATTCCGGGGAACTGGGCCGGGAAACGGGCACTTCACCTCGGAATAAGCTTCGTGCGTGGGCTTGAGCCCTGTCGAAACGGGGTTGGCGGAAGAGATAGGCACAGTGGCTGGGCTTAAGGGCCAATCGATCATGTAGGGGACGTAGGGGAGTGGAAGCATGACCATCAAATACGGCGTCTTCCCCTGCACCTTGGGGAGGATCTTGGTGGCCGCCAACGACGAGGGCGTCTGCTTCATCAGCCTGGGGGATGATGACCGGCAGCTGGAACAGGAGTTGTCGGCCCGGTTCGCTGATGAAGGCTTGGAGCAAGACGCCGATGCGGTGCAGCGGTGGGCCGAGCCCCTGCAGGAATACCTCAGGGGGCAAATGCAGGACTTGGACATCCCCTTGGCCGTGACGGCTACACCCTTCCAGCAGCGGGTGTGGCGGGAAGTAGCCCGCATTCCCCGGGGAGCCACCCGTACCTATAAGGAAGTGGCTGCTGCCGTCGGCAAGCCCGGGGCGGCCCGGGCCGTTGCCCGGGCATGCGCCGCCAACCCCGTGGCCGTCGTGGTGCCGTGCCACCGGGTGGTGCGGACCGACGGCAGCATCTCCGGTTTTCGTTGGGGCATCCAGCGGAAGTTGGCGCTCCTGGCCATGGAGTCAGGCCAGGCCGCCACTTAATCACGCTGCCGTCGCCACGGGGGCGCCGAACTGCCGCACGGCGACCCGCGGGGCGGCGAGCCGCGCGACGACCTCCGGGCCAGCGACCTGCGGGCCGGCCTGGAACCCGCCCGACGAAGCCGTTTGCGGCCCCATGCCCAAGGCCTCCAACACGTAGCGCATGATCATCAGATGCCACTGCACCCGATCCTTCAACGCATACATGCGGGAAGTCTCCACGATGGCCGCGTTCTTGCCCAAAACCTGCCCGGCGCCATGGGCCAGGCTGCCGTGCACCGGGTTCCGTATGACCTGGAAAGACCGGTTGCCGGTGAGGGTCTCATTGACCCGCCGGACCACCTGGGCCGCCAGGGACGGCATATCGCCCCTGGGATGGACTATGATGGTCTGCCCCACGGAGTCCTTGCTCAAATTCCGGTTGCCCAGCGCCTCGTGCAGGTCGAACACCCAGTCGGGCTGGAACCGCTGCAGCGCGTCCCACAACCCGGTGGCCAGGGTGCCCTTGGGCTTCTGCCCCGCCGCCTTGGGAAACTGCCGGTTCAGGTCGGGGTCTCCCTTGGCCGAGCGCAGCTGCTGCTGCACCGCCGGCTTGTTGGCATGGGGCACTACCACCAGCCGACCCCGGGAAATGCGCCACCGCGCGATCTGCTCGGCCGCCTGCCAGCCGGCCAGTTCCGAGCCGTGGACGCCGCCGCTGACCCACACCGTAGGACCGGGGTTGCCGCTGTCGATCTCAACCAATTCGGTGGCGAAGCGGGTCCCCGAAAGCAGGGTGTGCCGCCTCACCTCCGCCGCTGCAATGCCTCGCGATACGGTTAAAAGGAAAGCGCCCAGCAGGGCAAAGGCTAATACTCGCCGGACCTTAAACATGAAACTTCCCCCTCGGTAACCGTGCTGGATTCGGGCCGGCTCCGGAACCTTGGGGGGTGCGCACCCACAACTTCTGCCACTTGTTCTGGGAATCCCACAAAATCCTGACTATAGGGGTTGGCCCCTGGTGCTGTGCTTCCTTTATGGAATCCCAGGGAAAGGCCGGCAGTGAGGGCAAATGCTGGCGTGAAGACGAACCAGCGCCGGCCGGAGGAAGGGCAAAAGGGCAAAGGTTGCCGGCCGGCGGCAGGGTACCGGTCCGCTCCGCGGAATCAATTCCCTCGGGTGATTCGGTGACTGTCTCGGCGTCGCGCATATTGAAAAACGACTGGGCGGAAAAACTAAATGACGAATTTTCCAAGCCCTACTACCTGCAGTTGCGGCAGTTCCTGATCGAGGAGTACCGGACCCGCACCATCTACCCCGACATGTACGACATCTTCAACGCCTTGCATTACACGCCTTACGCGGAGACCAAGGTGGTCATCCTGGGCCAGGACCCGTACCACGGGCCGGGCCAGGCCCACGGCTTGAGCTTCTCCGTGCTGCCGGGGGTGCCGCCGCCCCCGTCTTTGGTGAACATCTTCAAGGAACTCCAGAGCGACCTGGGCTGCCCCATCCCCAACCACGGCTGCTTGATTCCCTGGGCCCGGCAAGGGGTGCTGCTCCTCAACACGGTGCTCACCGTGCGCCGGGGCCAGGCCAACTCCCACCGGGGCAAGGGCTGGGAGCAGTTCACCGACCGGGTCATCGAGGTGTTGAACGAGAGCCTCCAGCCCTTGGTTTTCATCTTGTGGGGGCGCAACGCCCAGGCCAAGAAGGCGATGATCGACACCACCCGCCACTGCATCATCGAATCGTCCCACCCCAGTCCCTATTCGGCCCACTACGGGTTCTTCGGCAGCCGGCCCTTTTCCCGGGCCAATGCATTTTTGCGGTCGGCCGGCAGGGAACCTATCGACTGGACCATTCCCGATCTGGAAGACCTGGAAGTGCCCCGACGCCGGGCAAGATAGAGCCCGGCAGGGGAAACTAGGGCTGGTTAGGGGCACGGATCAGGCGAGGGGTGGGATAGGATCAGCGCAGCGGCCAGGCCCCGGGTGGTCATCGTCGGCGCGGGCTTCGGCGGCTTTTTCGCCGCCAGGCATCTGACCAGGGCGCCGGTGGACGTCCTCATCATCGACAAGAACAACTACCACACCTTCATTCCCCTTCTTTACCAAGTAGCCGCCGCGGAACTGGACCCGGTGGAAATCGCCTACCCCATCCGAGCGTTGGCCCGGCGCCACGCCAACATCAGCTTCGTCATGGACGAAGTGACCGGGCTGGACCTGCCCCGGCGGCAGGTTGTCGCCCGGAACGGCGTCTTCCCATACGACTACCTGATACTGGCCGCCGGCAGCGTGACCAACTTCTTCGGGCTGCCGGGGGTGGCGGACCACGCCTTCGGCCTCAAGGATCTGCCCGAGGCCGTGGCCCTGCGGAACCACGTGCTGGGCTGCTTCGAGGCGGCCGCCCGGGAGCTGCCGGGGGAGGGGCGCCGGGCCCGCCTCACTTTCGTGGTGGTGGGGGGAGGCCCCACCGGCGTGGAATATTGCGGAACCTTGTCGGAACTGGTCTGGCAGACTTTGCGGCAGGACTACCCCGAGGTGCCCTTCGAGGAAGTGCGGATTTTGCTCCTGGAAGCGACGGACCGGCTGCTGCCGTCCCTGCCCCCCGCCTTAGGTGCCTATGCCCAAAAGGTGCTGGCCCGCAAGGGTGTGGAGGTCTGGCTGGGCGCCATGGTGACGGGAGCCGACGGCCACCGGGTGCACCTGCGGGACCAACCATCCATTGCCACCCGCACCTTGGTCTGGACGGCGGGGGTGGAGGCAAACCCCCTGGCGGCCGCCCTCGGGGTGCCCCTGGCCAAAGGCGGGCGGGTCCAGGTCACCGACACCCTGCAGGTGCCCGGCTTCCCCGAAGTGTACGTCATCGGCGACATGGCCTACGTGGAATCCGACGGCCGCCCGGTGCCCCAGGTGGCCCCGGCGGCCATCCAGCAGGCCCGGACGGCGGCGGAAAACATCCGGCGCCACCTGGCGGGCGAGCCCCTGCAGCCCTTCCGCTACGTGGACAAGGGCTCCATGGTCACCGTGGGGCGGGGCAGGGGGATCGCCGTTATGGCCGGCAGGGCGGTCAAGGGTTTCGGGGCCTGGCTCGCCTGGCTGGCGGTCCATATTGCCCGCCTCATCGGCTTCCGCAACCGCTTGTACGTCCTGGCCGCCTGGGCGTGGAGCTACCTTTTTCAGGACCGTATTCGCCTCATAATCCGAGGGCCCGAACCAAAGAATTTTTTCGGAAAAAAGTAGGGCAAAGGCATGCAAACATTGATTTTGGGCGTTTCGCCCGTTTATGATAACGATTTTCAATATTACAAATTGTTGACATGGGACGGCATGCAGTGATTAAGTGTTCTTGTTGGGCTTTGCATTCCAAGAAAGGAGGTGACGCCATGAGCCTGTTGCGCATCAACGGAACACAGCGGCTCTTGCTGGTGCTCCTCCTGCTGGTTGCTATGGTCTTTGTGGCTGCCTGCGGCGGCGGCGGCACCGGCCAGCAGCAAGATGAAGATGAAGGCGATGCAGCCCCTGAAGGAGACGAGCCCACCGGTGACGGCGATGAAGCCGAAGGCGATGAAGCCGAAGGTGATGAAGCCGCCGGTGAAGGTACGGTCCACGAAGTGCACTTGCTGATTACGCCGGTGGAGGGCCAGCCCATTCCCCAGTTCTACTTCGAGCCGGCCGGCCTCTTCATCGAGCCTGGTGACACCGTCCGGTTCATCGCCGACACTCCTCACCACACCGTAACCGCTTACCATCCGCTCCAGGGCAAGGAGCAGCGGGTGCCTGACGGGGTGGAGCCCTTCTCCTCGCCGGTGCTGCCCATCGGTGAGACCTGGGAATACACCTTTGAGGTCCCGGGCGTGTACGACATGTGGTGCGGGCCCCATGAATCCTACGGCATGGCTATGCGCATAGTGGTGGGTGAAGCCAGCGGCCCCGGCGCCGAGCCGCCCTCCGACTTCGGTCCCGAGGGCACCTTCGGTGTGGCCGGGCAGGTGCTGAGCGATCCCGCCCTGGATCCGGAAAACATTATCGAACAGGGAGCCGTGTCCTGGAGCGACATCGCGGATGAGTCCAAGCAGTCCCAAGCACCGGCTGAGTAGCCGCTGGTATCCTGAGCAGCCCAACCTAATTGTGAGAATTAAGATCTTTTCGAATCAGAATTAAAGGCCAGGGAGCGCTTGCGCTCCCTGGTTCCATTATGATGGGAAGCGAGGTGATGGATCCGTGGAACTGGGCATTTACACTTTTGTGGAGAACACGCCGGACCCGGAGGGGCGGGTCCTGTCGCCTGCTCAACGCATGCAAAACCTGATGGAAGAAATCGAACTGGCGGACCAGGTGGGCCTGGACGTCTTCGGCATCGGTGAGCATCACCGGCCCGAGTACGTGTCTTCGGCCCCGGCGGTCATCCTGGCCGCCGCCGCCGCCCGCACCAAGCGGCTTCGCCTCACCAGCGCCGTGACGGTGCTCAGTTCCGACGATCCTGTCCGGGTGTTCCAGTCCTTTGCCACCTTGGACCTGCTGTCGGGCGGCCGGGCCGAAATCATGGCGGGCCGCGGCTCCTTCATCGAATCCTTTCCCTTGTTCGGCTACGACTTGAGCGACTACGACGAACTGTTCGCCGAGAAACTGGACCTGCTGCTGAAGATCCGGGAGCAGGAGAAGGTCACCTGGTCGGGGCTGCACCGGCCGGCCCTGGATAATCTGGGCGTGTATCCCCGGCCCATCCAGAACCCCCTGCCGGTGTGGATTGCGGTGGGCGGCACCATGCAATCGGCCATGCGGGCCGGTCGACTGGGTTTGCCCATGGCCATCGCCATCATCGGCGGACTGCCCGAGCGATTCTCCATCCTGGGAGAAATTCACCGCAACGCGGCGCTGCAGGCGGGCCACGAACCGCCCGCCATCAGCATCAACTCCCACGGCTTCATCGCCGAGACCTCCCAGGAGGCCCGGGACATCGCCTTTCCCGCCTTCGTCCACACCATGAACAAGCTGGGCCAGGAGCGGGGCTGGCCTCCCATGACCCGAGAGCAGTTCGACGCCTCCTGCACCCTGCGGGGTGCCAACTTTGTGGGCAGCCCCCAGGAGATCATCGAGAAGATCCTGTTCCAGTACGAGATTTTTGGCCACGAGCGGTTCTTGCTCCAGTTCACCGTGGGCAGCCTGCCCCATGACAAGGTGCTGCGCTGCATCGAGCTGTTCGGCACCCAGGTGGCCCCGGTGGTGCGCCGGGAAGTGGCCAAGATGCGGGGGCAGAAGGACGGGCAAGGGGAGTAGGTGCGGCCGGGCCGGGGCCGGGCCGGGGAGATTCCGCAGAATTTTTATAGATATAGTTTGAGCCTATAGGGCGGAATTTTGAGGTTTTGTGCCTTACCCGGTCAAAATTTGCGCCTGCCGGAAGGCCTGCTGGGGGGCTAGTTGACAAAATGCCTGATTATTTTGGAAATTATCCCCCTTTGGGGCCGGGCAAAATGACCAAAATCGCAGATTTTGTACATATCAGGCCAATTTTCATTGGGTGATTGCTTGCGGATCACCAACAACTGACGGATCAACGGCCAAATTGCGCGGGCACCAGGGTTACGGGCACCAGGGCTATGGACGCAAGGGCTGGGGGCAACACGATGGCCTCGACGCCCGGCGCAACCAGCCAGGCACCGGGCGCCGGGCCGCAGGGTTTACTAGATGAATTCCGCCTGGGGCAGCAGTTCCGTCAGCACCTCCATCTGGCCGGCATCCCAGTCCAGCAGCAGGTCGCCGGGGAGTTCCGGCCGGCCTTCGACTGTCTCCTTGGCCTGGACGACGAAGGTCTTGAGGGCACCGATGAGCCCGCCCACCTTCTCGGGGGGTATGTTGCGCCCCTGCACCTTGAGCAGGTCCACCCCGGCGACGATCATTTCCGCCAGGGTATCCAGCACCACGATGTGGCGCCGGGGCATGGGGCCCTCGTGGATGGTCCGGCCCAACACCTGGGTCTCCCATGGGCGGGTGCAGGGCCGGCTGCAGTTGCCGCACCGCTTGGCGCTGCCCAGATAGCGGACGACACCGGGTTCCGTCTCCACCTGCTTCATATGGGTGTAGCTGCCGAAGGTGCACAGGCCCAGCACGTAGGGATGGGCTTCCACGTACAGGAAGATCTCCAGCCGCAGGTGGGGGTACTCTTCCTTCAACCGGTAGACATCTTCGGCGGACATGGTCCACGGCAGCACCAGGGTGGACACGCCCAGGTCGGCGTAGAACCGGGCGTCCTCCAGGTTGCGGATGGAGCAGCCGATGCTGACGCCCACGTTGACTTCCGGCAGGTGCTGCCTGACCAGGGAGATAGCCCCCAGGTCGTTCAGAATGACCTCGTGGGCGCCCTGCCGGATGCTGGCCTCCACCGCCGCCAGGAACCGGGCCTCCTCCCCATGGGTGGGAATGCGGTTGAAGACGATCTGGATCTGGCAGCCCCGGCTCAGGCCCAGTCGGATGCACTGGGCCATTTCCTCCTCGGACACCTCGGAGGTGCGGCCCCAGCGGCTCCAGCCCCGGCCACCCATGTAGAAGCCGTCGGCGCCGCTGCTGAGGGCCGTTAGCAGTGCTTCCTTGGAGCCCACGGGGGCTAAGACCAAGGCCATGGTCCCACCTCCCCAGGGTGCCGCGGCGGCCTGCCGGCCGCCCCGGCCGGATCAGACGGTGGCGTGGAGGCCGCTTTCCAAGTACAGCTTGGCGGTAGCCCGGGCCCGCTGCAGATCCCGGCGGCGTTCGATGTCGGCCAGCCGCTCCCGCCACCAGGCAAAGTCGATTTCCTCCTTGTTGAGGCAGGCGTCCAGCAGGTCCCGGTAAAAGGACACGATCTCGCCCATCAAATCCAGGGAGTACTCCCGGCCCTGGATTTTCAGCATGTCGATGCCCATGTCCACCAGCCGGGGAATCTCCTCGATGAAGAAGAAGGCCTTGTTGTCCATGCGGGTACGGGCGATGGGGCGGCCGCCCAGATCAAAGTTCCACGGCTCCAGGCAGGGCCGCCAGCACAGGCCGCCCCGATTGGGACTGCCCAGGAACTTCACATTGTTCTCGATGTCGAAGGTCTTGTCCATTTCCATGTAGCTACTCCACCAGCAGGAGCCGATGAAGGTGTAGCAGGTGCTGGCGTGGATGAGCACTTCCATGCTGATCCCCGTGTCCTTGAGGGCCTGCAGTTCATCCCAGTCCCACTTGCAGTCGGAAACCACCTGCTCCACGCCGATGTCCTGGAGGAAGCGGGCGTCTTCGGCGTTGATGATGTGGGCGCCCACGCTGGCGCACAGGAAGGCCTCGGGGAATGCCTCCTTGATTTGCCGCATATACCCGAAGTCGTTGACGGTGAACTGGTTGATGCCCCAGTTCATGTAGGTGCCCACCTTGCGCAAAATGGCGTCGGAATGGCCCGCCTCGGGGTTGGAGTTGAACACCAGCCGGATCTGGCCGCCCAGCTGCCGGGCGATTTCGGCGCATTCCTTTATTTCGTCGTCACCCATCTCGTATTCGGAGCGCCGCCGGCTCCAGCCCCGGGGGCCGATATAAACGAACTCGGCGCCGGCCTCGAAACAGCAGCGCACCATGTCGATGCTGCCGCCGGGCGCCATCAATACCGTCGTCATGTTCTCAAGCCTCCCCGCTCAAATTGTCGTGGCCGACTGGGCCGCCTTCTCAGCGTGACTGATGTACAGGTGGCCCGATTGGCCGAAGTAATAGCCGTTGCAAAAACCGTGCCGGCTGTATTTTTCCAATTCCTTCATCAGGGTTTCCCGGGGATAGTGCTGGGCATCGGCCGCCTGGGCCAGGGCTTCCCGGTAGATGCGGCCCATCTCGCCCCGGTGGGGGGCGGGGGTGGTCAGGGTGCCGATGCGGAAGCGCCGGTAGCCCAGGCCCACCAGGTGGGGCAGGTGCTCCAGCATGCACATCTGCTTGCCGCTGAGCAGGGCCGTGCCGATGTGGCGCAAGGTCCAGGATCCCCGGGTCATCCAGAACTCCTCCAGGCAGATGTCGGGGCACGACAGGCCGGTTTGCTCCTGGTAGTCCAGGAGGAAGCACCGGTCGGTGATGCCCAGGGGGAACTTGCCGTGGACCAGGAGTTCAACTTCCAGCCCCGTCTCATCCCGGATCAGGTTGATTTCGTCCAGGTTCAGCTCGTAGGACGGGCGCAGGACCCTGACCCCGTACTGGGCCAAAGTGCGGGCCCCTTCCAAGGTGTACAGGTTGATGAAGCCGCCGGCGATGAGGGGCAGCTGGGGAAAGTCCCGGTGGGCCAGGCGCAGCACGCCCAGGCTTTGCACATCTATGCCGTCGACTTCCAGTTCGGCGCATATTTCCAGCATGGCCTGCACCTGGGGCAGGGTCTCGCTGCGGGGGCCGGCGTCGGTGCTGACGTAGGCCTTCTTGCCCTTCTCCTTCAGGTAGGCGACGGCGGCCTTCAACTGGTCGAAGTTGGCGATGGGATTGTCCCGATAGAGCCGGCAGTAAGGCTGGCCCAGGTAGACGCCGTCGAAGGGGGTGAGATCTGTCGCCTTTAGTTGGTCCAGGGTCGGTATTTCTGCCGTCAACTCAAATGCCGCCATGACGAACCTCCAACTTGATGCCGTGGATCGATTTTTTCAAAGCCTGTTTCGCCAGATTTCGGCTGATAAAACGGGCCAAGCACCTTTATTGGCAATAAGATACCAAATACCTGCCAGTAAAGTATAAGTTTTCCATTTCCTTCGTATATCGAAAGTTTCGATTATTTTTTGATTCGGGAGTCGAGTTGACAGACTCGGGAAAAGTCAGGGTTCGGTACGGGGATCGGAGGCCTGCCTGCCCACCGAGAACAAGCCCGCCAGGCCCGCCAGGGCGATGATCACGGCGGCGGCGAAGGCAGTGCTGAAGCCGCCCACCATGGCGGCGTCGGGCGCCAGGCCGGGTACGGCGCCCAGCAGCCGGGATGTCTCGTTGGTGGCGATGGCCGTCAGCAGGGCCAGGCCGAAGGCAGTGCCGATCTGCTGGGACGTGTTGAAAATGCCGGCGGCTGCCCCGTGCTGGAGGTTGGGGAGGCCTTGGGTGGCCGCGATGGAGCCGCCCACCACCACCAGGCCGATGGCCGCGCCCATGAGGAGCAGCCCCGGCAGGACTGTCTCCCAGTAGCCGCCGGCGGGAAGGCGCTGGGCCAGCCACCAGGCGCCGCTGCCGAAGGCGACGACCCCCAGGGCGATGACGGCCCGGCTGGTGAGCCGGCGGCCCACCCACCGCCCGGCCAGGTAGGAGGCGGCCAGGACCGCTGCCTCCTGGGGCAGGTAGGACAGGCCGGTGGTCAGGGGGCTGAAGCGGCTTACGTCCTGCAGGTAGATGGTGAGCATGAACCCGGTGGGTCCGATGACGGAGCCGAAGACGCCGGCGCCGATGACGGCATGGAGCAGGGACCGGTGCCGCAGGAGGCCCGGCGGCACCAGGGGATGGGGCGAGTTCCTTTCCACCAGGACCAGTACGACGAATAGCATGATCGCCAGGGCCGCCAGAATAGCGGTCCTCAGGGAGAAAATGCTTCCCGCTTCCAGGGAGGACAAGGTGTAGGCCGTCACCGTCAGGCCCGCCGTGGCCAGCACGGCGCCGGGAATGTCCACGGGCTGCCGCACCCGCTCCGTTTCCGGCAGCATGATCATGGCGGCGGCGATGACCGCCACGCCGATGGGCACGTTGATGAAGAACACCCAGCGCCAGCCGACGGCAGTGGTGAGAATGCCGCCCAGCACCAGGCCCAGGGCGAAGCCCAGCCCCGTGACGGCCGCCAGGGTGCTCACGGCATGGTTTCGTTCCCGGCCTTCGGGGAAGAGGCTGGTGATGAAGGACAGCACCGTGGGGCTGATGACGGCGGCCCCCAGGCCCTGCCCCGCCCGGGCCGCCCACAGGCTGACGGCGCCCGTGGACACGCCGCCTACGGCCGAGGCGATGGTGAAGCCCGCCAGACCGAGATAAAGGATGCGGCGCCGCCCGTACAGGTCGCCCAGCCGGCCGCCCACCAGCAGGAAGCCGCCGTAGGTAAGGACGTAGGCCGTCATCACCCATTGGAGGGCGGTGGGGGCCAGGCCCAGTTCCTTCTGGATGGACGGGATGGCGATGTTGACGATGGAGATGTCCAGAATGCACATCAGTTGCGCCAGGCACAGCAGGAACAGGATCGCCCGGCGGCGACCGAGACTGGCTACGGGCATGGACTTCCTCCGAACCGGGGCAAACTGAGTTGTTTTTATTATCGGGCTAAGCTTGGGCTGACGCTGGGAAGGACTTGGCCCGGACCCGGCGGCGGCCCGGCGCCGAAGGAAGGGTCCCGCTGGGGATCAGGACCCGGGTTGGCCTTCGCGCCGGGCAGCCTGGGTGCCGGAGTCGGCCAAGACATTGGACACGGTGAAAAACGCTTGCCGGGCCGCGGTGACGGCTCCGGCAACCAGTCCCAGGCGCCGCAGCCAGGTGGGCATTCCCTGGAACATCCTGGCTGCCAGCAGGGGCCTGGTGAGGCGGACGGCAACGGTCGCCGCCTGGCCCACTGCCCGGGCCGAAGCCTGGAGGTCACCGATGGCGGCCACGGCGGAATTCTGCAGTTGGCGCGACAGTTCTTGCAGCCTCGCCGCCACGTCCTTCATGGCCCGCACCAGCACCAAGGTGGCTACGGTCACGGCCAGGACGCACACTGCCATTACCAGCGTGCTGACGGCGATAATGGTCAGAGCCGTAGATTCAGACATGGATGCGGTTAGAGGGCCGTCTCCGCAGCCTCAACGTCGGCGTCGGCGCCCCGCTGACGGAGTTGGCCGATCCTCTCCTGCACTGTGTCACGGAGCCTGGTGCCTACTTCTGTAGCCCGCTCCCTGGCATCTTCAGCTACCTGGGTGGCCTTCTCCTTGATCCGCTGGCGGGTTTCGGCGCCCGACTGGGGAGCAAACAAAATACCCAGAACCACACCGACGGTGGCGCCTACGATTACACCGGCGAGAAAATCGCCTTTATCGCCCAAAATACCACCTCCGTTATATTAATATGGATACGTATTGTCCTACTAACGTAACTCGTCGCGTCACAGGTGTCAATTGAGCCAATCACGGGGAGGCTGGACGGCCTGGCGGAACTCTGGCAGTTGTTTTGGACCTTTTTCCGCATCGGTGGCCTTACCTTCGGCGGCGGCTACGCCATTTTGCCGATGATGCAGAAGGAAATCGTAGAGAAGCACGGCTGGGCCACCGATGAAGAAATGATAGATTATTATGCCGTCGCCCAGTCCATGCCCGGCATCATCGCCATCAATACGGCGACATTTTTGGGGTACGACCGGCGGGGCGCACCAGGAGCCATCGCTGCTACATTCGGCATGGTCACCCCGTCCATCATCGTCATCACCCTCATCGCCACCTTTGTTCACCATTTCGAGCAGCTTGCCGTCATGCAGCACGCCTTTGCCGGTGTCCGCATCGCCGTTACCGCCCTCATCATCGGGGCTGTGGTCAACATGTGGCGCACAGCCGTCAACGACTGGCTGGGCGTTGTCCTGTTCGCCGCAGCCCTGGCGGCGATTTTTTTCATGGAAATTTCCCCTATCTTGGTGATCGCCGCGGCGGCCCTAATCGGCATCGGGCACGGGCAGTGGTTGAAGGTCAAGGCGGCCAAGCCGGATGAGTCCCGCGACGAAGTGCCGGAGGCAGAGGGTTCCCGGGTGGATAAGGCATGATCTACCTCCTGCTGGTTTACGAGTTTTTCAAAATCGGCCTGTTCACCATCGGCGGCGGGTTGGCGGCCCTGCCCTTCCTGCAGGCCTTGATTCCCAAATACGGCTGGATCACCGCCGACCAACTGCTGGACATGATCGCCATTTCCGAAGCCACCCCGGGGCCCATCGGCGTCAATGTGGCCACCTTCGTGGGCTTCCGCACCGCCGGGGTTTTCGGCGGCATCATAGCCACCCTGGCGACGGCAGCGCCTTCGGTCATCATCATCCTGCTGGTGGCCAACAGCCTGAAGAAAGTCAAGGAGCATCCCATCGCCCAAGGGGCCTTTTACGGCATCCGGCCCGCGGTGGCGGGGCTCATCGGCGCCGTGGCCTTGGAGCTGGGGCGCTACGACCTGATCAACGGGAACCGGGCCGGTACCCCGCCCCTAGAAGCCGGCGCACCCTTCTGGGAAGCCATCAACCTGCCGGGAGCCGTCCTCTTTCTGGCGGCTCTGTTTGTGTATCTGCGCCGTAAAGCCCACCCAGTCTTCATCCTGGCCGCGGCGGCGGCGGTGGGAATTTTCCTCAAATTGTGAGGCGGTTTGTTAGGTGTTGCCCGGCTCGGCTATTCGGCCTCGCGGGGCATTTCCGGCCTTCGCGTGCTGGTTCTTGCGGCATAAGCCCAGCCACTGGGCATATTTCCTCCGGTTCTCACGTCTTAGAGGGCGCTAAGCCCATGTAGGAAGCTTATTTCCGGGGGGAGAGCCGATTTTCCGGGTGACCGCCTGGGAATAAGCACACCCGCTGGGCTTCAGGTGGCTGATGGGGCTTCACGGCCAAGGAATAAGCCCAACGGGTGGGCTTGAGGGTCTGGCTTCATCGCCGGGGTTAAGCTCGGCGTGGTATAAGCCCTGCCACTGTGCCTATTTCCACTGCCGGCCTTGGCTGAGAAGGTGTCAAGCCCATGCATGAAGCTTATTTTCTGCCGGAGGGCCGTTTTTCCGGATGAAGGCGTCGGAATAAGCACGCCTGCAGGGCTTCAGGTGGCTGATCAGGCTGCACGGCCAAGGAATAAACCCAGCGGGTGGGCTTAAGGTCTTGATACGGGTTTAATGGCCTTGGGCAGATTTCAGGATGTGTCAGGCGCCGGGCTGCCCTTGGGACAAGAGCCGGGCCAGCTGGTGCCGGACCAGTTTGCCGGCGGCGTTTCGGGGCAGTTCATCCACAAAGATGATATGGGCCGGGATTTTGTAGCGGGCCAGGCGCTGGGCGCAAAAGTCCTTTAGCTCGCCGGCGGCGGCCTGGGTGCCGGGGCGCAGGACGACGGCGGCGGCAGGCACCTGCCCCCAGCGCGGGTGGGGAATCCCCGCCACCCCGGCCTGGGCAACGGCGGGATGGGCGGCGAGGACCGCCTCCACTTCGGCCGGGTAGACGTTCTCGCCGCCGGAGATGATGAGGTCGTCCCGGCGATCCACCACGTATAGGAAGCCGTCTTCGTCAAAGTAGCCCAAGTCACCGGTGCGGAGCCAGCCGCTCTGGATGGCCCTGGCCGTGTCCTGGGGGCGCCGGAAATAGCCCGGCGTCACCGTGGGGCCCCGCACCCAGATCTCACCCACCTGGTAAGGTGGGAGGCTCGGCATTTCAGGAGCAGGAGCCGCTTCATCCCCGGCGATGATGATTTCGTTGGGGAGGAGGGGCCGGCCGGCGGAGCCCAGCTTGTCCAGAGCGTGAGCCGGCGACAAGGTGGCCACCTGGGAGGCCGTCTCGGTGAGGCCGTAGGTTTGAACCACCGGCAGGCCACGGCGGGCGCATTCTTCCAGCAGGGGCCGGGGCACGGGGCCGCCGCCCACCAAAATGCAGCGCAAGTGGTCGGGGTACGGCCTGTCGCCCTGCTCCTCCAGCATGGCCTGGAGCATGGCGGCCACCACCGAGACCATGGTCACGCCGTCCCGCTCGATGGCCTGGTTCACCGCCGCCGGGTCGAACCGGGGATGCACCACCGCCGGGATGCCGTAGATGACGCTCCGCAGCAAGATGGACAGGCCGGCCACGTGAAACAAGGGCAGGCAGGCCAGCCAGCGGTCATCGTGGCGGAGGCCCAGGTTCAAGGCGGAGGCCACGGCGCTCCACCAGTGGTTGCCGTAGGTCAACTGGGCTCCTTTGGGGCGGCCGGTGGTGCCCGAGGTGTAAAGGATGGAGTGCACGGCGGCCAGGTCGATGCGTTCCCGCAGGGGAGCGGTCGAGGGGGCCGCTTCTTCGGGGGTGCCGGTGTCAGCCCCGGCGGGCGTGACCGGCAGCCCCTCGTCATCCACTGTCAACAGAGTCAAGGAAGGGCGGGCTGCCACCGTCTGGCGTGCCGCCGCCTGTCGTGCCGCCGCCTGGCGGGCTGCCGCCGTCTGGCGGGCCGCCTCAACGGCCGTGCCGTGGAATTCCTCGTCGGTGATGAGAAAATGGACCGCCCCATCGCCCAACTGCCAGGCCAGTTCCGCGGGAGTGAGCCGGGTGTTGAGGGGCACCACCACGGCCCCCACCCGGCCCACGGCGTGGAGCAAAATGACGAAAGGAGCCCCGTTCCGCAGCAGGAAGGCCACCCGCTGGCCGGGTTCCACCCCCAAGGCTTGGAGCCGGCGGGCAGCGAGATCCACCTGCCGGTCCAGTTGGGCAAAGGTCCAGCGCCCTTGGGGAGCCATCAAGGCCATTTGCTCCGGCAAGCCTCCCGCCCGGCGCCGGAGCCAGTCGGGCATGAAGCGGTCGGCCGTAAACCCCGGTTCGATAGTCATAGCCCGGCTCCCTCACCCGGCACCATCAGGGGAAGCGGGGAAACTTGGAGAAATCGGGCTTCCGCTTTTCCACGAAGGCGTCGCGGCCTTCCTTGGCCTCGTCGGTCAGGTAATACAGCAGGGTGGCGTCCCCCGCCAGCTGCTGCAGGCCGGCCAGGCCGTCGGTGTCGGCGTTGAAGGCCGCCTTCAGGAACCGCAGGGCCAGGGGGCTGTGCTGCAGGATCTCCTTGGCCCACTGGACCGTTTCCTCTTCCAGCCGCTCCAGGGGCACCACGGTGTTGACCAGGCCCATCTCCAGGGCTTCCTGGGCCGAGTACTGGCGGCACAGGTACCAGATTTCCCGGGCCTTCTTGTGGCCCACGATCCGGGCCAGAAGGGTGGCCCCGTAGCCGGCGTCGAAGCTGCCCACCCGCGGCCCCGTCTGGCCGAAGACGGCGTTGTCGGCGGCAATGGTCAAATCGCACACCAGGTGCAGCACGTGGCCGCCGCCGATGGCGTAGCCCGCCACCATGGCGATGACCGGCTTGGGCAGGTAGCGGATCTGCTTCTGCAGGTCCAGCACGTTGAGCCGGGGCACCCCGTCGTCGCCCACGTAGCCACCGTCGCCCCGCACCTTCTGGTCGCCGCCGGAGCAGAAGGCCTTGGTGCCCGCGCCGGTCAAGATGGCGACGCCGATGGCCGGGTCTTCCCGGACCCGGTTGAAGGCATCCATCAACTCAATGACCGTCTGGGGCCGGAAGGCGTTGCGCACCTCGGGCCGGTTGATGGTGATCTTGGCGATGCCTTCGTAGGTTTCATAGATGATGTCCTGGTAGTCGCCCGCTTTTTGCCACGGGATGGCCATCCCAACCACCTCTCATGAATGGGTCAGTTTTTTGTCCCTCAGGCTCTGCAAGAAGCTTAACACCAGGCAGCGGAAAAGGTCAGGCTGCTCCAAGTGTACATTGTGGCCCGCCCCCGGCACGATGACCAGCTCCGCCCGGGGCATGGCGGCGGCCATGTCTTGGGCGGTAGACGAGTACTTGGCGTCCAGCCCGCCGGCGATGACCAAGGCGGGCATGGTCAGGGCGGGGAGTTGGTGATGGAGGGGTGCCATGCTCCCGGTGCCCATGCCCCGCAGGCTGTTGGCCAGACCCCAGGGCCGGTTGGCCAGACGCTGGGCCCGCTGGCCGGCCCGGACCGCCGAGGGCAGATCCTGCTGGCTGGCAAAGAGGGGCAGCTTCTCCCAATGATCCACGAAGGTCTCGATGCCCTGATCTTCGATCATGCCGGCCAGATCGCCGTCGGCCCGGCGGCGCTGGGCCCGCTCTTCATCGGTGGCCAGGCCGGGCGAAGTGCTTTCCAAGATGAGGGCTGTGATCCGGTGGGGCGCGGCGGCGGCCAGGCTGAGAGCGACCCGGCCGCCCATGGAATAGCCCAGCACCACCGCCTGCTGGATTTCCAGCCGATCCAGGAGGGCCTGCAGATCCGTCACGCAGTGGGCGATTGTGTAGCGCTCCCACTGCCGGGGCGCCTCGGAACGGCCGTGGCCGATGAGGTCCACGGCAACGGCGCGGCAGCCGCCGGCCAGGGCGGGCAGGATCCGCGACCAGCTGGCGGTGCTCCCGGTGAAGCCATGGAGGAGCAAAATCGCCGGCCCCCTGCCTTGTTCCACATAGTGGAGGCGCAGACCGTTGACGTGGATATAGGCGCCTTCCTGGTCCATCGGGTCACTCCTCGGCAGGGGCCGAATTGCGCTGGCCCTCTTGACGCATTAGCCCGGGGCATTTATGATTGCGTAAACATGCAACTCAAAGGGGGCTTGGTTGCGTGATTAACTCATCATCCCTGGGCGAAAAAATGAGCTTCCGCTGCTCACCCTTGCTGGACATGGCTTTGTCCATCCTCATCCTGGACAACCCCGAGCGCTTCGGCCGGCAGCCTTGGGCCGATGCCGTGCTCAGCCGTCTTCCCGGCGACACATGGGAACAGGTGCGGCGCCACGCCGAGGAGACAGACCTGTTCGCCCTGGCCCTCCAGTTGGAAGACAATGCCCATAGTTCCACCAGCGACGCCTTAACCCTCTACCGGCAAATGCATCCCGAAGGAGGAGCCGCCCTGGCGGCCTACTGGGAGGCGCTGGCTCCCTACCTGGCGGGCCGCATGGGGCTCCTGGCCGCCAGCGTCCAGCGGGAGCAGGCCCGTCTGGCAGGCATGGATCCCGCCGCCTACCTGTGCACCTTCTCCGACCGCATCCGGGTGGTGGGGGACGGAGAGGCCATTGTGCTCCACTGGGGCCAGGGCATGCGGGTGCCCCTGCAGGACTTGGAGCAGATCATCCTGGTGCCCTCAGTTTTCTGCCCCCGCCGGCTCATGTTTTACCGGGTCGGGTCGGTGCAAATCTTCTTTTACCCTGCCCAGAGGCCCCAAGAAGACAATGCCGCCCAGGAGCCGCCGGAAAGCCTGCTCCTGGGCTTCAGCGCCCTGGCCGACGCCACCCGGCTGAAGCTGCTGCGCCTCATCGCCCGGGAGACCCTGCCCGCCCAGGAGATGGCCCGGCGCCTGCAGATCAACGAGTCCACCGTTTCCCGGCACCTGCGCCTCCTGGTGGAAGCAGGCCTGGTGGCCCGGGAGCGCCGGGAAGGGAAGTTCATCTATTACCGCTACCAGGGCGGTGTAGTGGCCGGCCTGGCAGCGGGGGTGGCCCAGTACCTGTCCGGCGGCGGCGACTGGCCGGCGCCCGGTACGGGTGGTGGCCTGGGCGACGACGGCCTGGCCGACCTGGGCGGCCAACGGGGAGCCGTCGACCCTGCTGCGGGAGTGATGGCCCGGTGACCTCAGCCTTGCGGTCGCAGCGGGTCCGGGCGGTACTGGTTTCCCTGGCCTTGGGGGGCCTGGGGGCCTCCTTGGATTTATTCGGCGGACCTCCGGGCCTCAACGTCCTCCTGGCCGCCGGCGCCCTGGTGCTGGGGCTGCGGTTGGTCCTGGGCCCCCTGAGCAGGATGGGGCGCCTCCTCCTGGCCGCAGGCATCGTTCCCGCCGCGGGCTTGATCCTTTGGGATGCCCTGCAGCTGCGGGCCCTCAACCTATTGGCCCTGCTGGGCTGCCTAGGGCTGTTTCTCCTCTTCGGTGTGGAGCCCGGACGCGAGGCACAGTACGACGAAGGTGGAGAGTCCGGGGAAAGGGAAGAGTCCGGTGAGGGCGATCCGCAAGGGGACAGGCCTTGGACCTTGGGCGGGGCTTCCGTCGTCCAAGGGCTGGCGGGCCTGGCCGTGGCCGCGGGTTACGGCTTGGTGGGAGGCCCCATCCTCTGGACCGCCACCGCCAGGGAGATGAACGGCAAGCAGACCGCCCGCCGGTGGCTGCCGGTGGCCGGGGCTGCCACCCGGGGCCTGCTCATGGCCGTGCCGTTGTTGCTGTTCTTCATGATGCTGTTCACAGCCGCCGACCCGGCCTTCGGCCGCCTGCTGGACAGCCTTGCCGCCTGGGACGGGTGGCTGGCCCCGGCCGGCCATTGGCTGATCCGGTTTGCCTTCTGGGCTTGGATGGCGGCCGGTGTCCTTTACACTGCCCTGCGGAATCCCGTGCCCGGCTTGGTGACGTCCCTGCGGGTGCCCACACCGACCCTCCAGGGCTTGGAGCCGGGGGTTGCCCTGGCTGCCCTCAACGCCCTTTTCCTCACTTTCGTCGTCCTGCAACTACGCTACCTGCTGGGCGGCGTCGAAGGTTTGGAGGCGGCAGGGTCGTCCTACGCCCAGTACGCCCGGCGGGGCTTTTTCGAAATGGTGGTGGCCGCGGCCTGGGTCATCCCCATCGTGCGCATTGCTCAAGGACTCCTGCCCCAGGGCGATCAAGGGGCGGCCCACCGCCTGTTCCGCTGGATGGCCTGGCTCATGGTGGCTTTGACGGGGCTAATGGTCGTATCAGCAGGCCATCGCTTGTCCCTGTACGTTCGAGCCTACGGCTGGACCACGGCCCGGCTGTACGCCGGGGCCACCATGGGCGGGTTGGCCCTTATCCTGCTGCTTCTGTTTTTCATCACCAGGGGCAGGGGGGATCGGGGCTTTGCCGCCGGCATCTTAGGAGCCGCCATGCTGCTGCTGGTTGTGCTCAACACCATCAACCCCGACGCCGTGGTGGTGGGGAGCCACGCCCGCCTGGCCCAGAAGGGTGAAGAGCCCGATTGGGCCTACATGGCGAGGATCGGTTCCCATAGCGCCGACGGTGTACCCCAACTAATGCCCGTGCTGCCTCTATTGCCCGCTGAGCTTCGGGGCAGTGCGGCCAGGACATTGCTGGAACAATGGGGCGATGACCAAGGGGAGGGCTTTCTCCATTGGAATCTTTCCCGGGCCCGGGCCCGGCGATTGGTGGGGGAGCAGGCGGACCGGCTTCGCCAATGGGAGCGGGTGGGGATCGGCTGCACCGAGGCCCGCCGCCTCCCATGACTGGCGAAATTGCAGCATGGCCGGCTTGTTCTCAGTCCGGTAAATAGGCTGGTCACTTCCGGGCCTCAGCCAAGGCCCGGCTGACGGCTTGCCAGACGGCTTGGTGCTGGGCCACATTGTCCTGCCGTGAGGTGCGGACCTGCACCACGGTGAGGCCTTGGCCCGCCATGCCCTCCTGCACCGCTGCCCGGAACTGTTCCCAGGTGGCGGCGTCCACGAAGCGGCCGCCGTACATGCCTACGGCGGGGCTGAAATCCAGGCCGGTGGGCGTGCCGAACAAAGCCTCAAAGTTCTCGGCCCCTTGTGCTTGGGGCAGGAAAGAGAAGATGCCGCCGCCGTCGTTGTTGATCAGGATGATGGTGGCGGACAATTGGTGGAGCTTGGCCGCCAGCAGGCCGTTCATGTCGTGGAAGAAGGACAGGTCGCCGATGACCAGCACCAGGGGGCCGCTGTCGTCCCGGCCGGCCAGGGCGGCGCCGGCGCCCAAAGCCGTGGATACAACGCCGTCGATGCCGTTGAGGCCCCGGTTGGCCATGATGCGCAGGGGCCGCGGGGAGGCGGGGAAGAAGGAGTCCAAGTCCCGGACGGGCATGCTGCTGCCGGCGAAGAGGCAGGCGTTGGGAGGCAGCAGCCGGGCCAGTTCCCAGAAGACCCGCCCTTCGGAGTCGGCCGCTTCAGAAGGGGCCTCCAGCATCCGCCCGATGACGGCCCTGGCCGCGTCGTTGGCCGCCAGCCAGGACCGGGTCCATTGACTGTAGGCAACGGCGTCTGCCGGCGGCTGAGCCTTGGCCACCGACACCGCCTCCGCCAGTTGCCCGGCAAAACCCACTGCCTCGGCCTGCACCAGCCGGGCCGCCAGATGGGTCGGCTCCCGCCAGCCGCCGTCGTCCACCACCACCTGCCGGCATTGGGCATGGCGCTGCAAATACAGCAAGATGGATTTGGCCGTGGGCATGGCACCGAAGCGCAGCACCACCGCGGGCGCGTGCTCGCCGGCGAAGGCTTCATCCCGCAGCAGGGCATCGTAGCAGTCCAAGATCAAAGGATGATGATGGGGGCCGCACCGCACCTGGGACAAGGGGTCGGCCAGCACCGGCCATCCCAAGGCCGCCGCCAGTCGGACCACCGCCGGGGCCAGGGCCGGGTCCTCTTGGGGGCCGCACAAAATGAGCCCCCGCTCCACGGTCGCCAGTTCCCGGGCCAGGGCCTCCGTCTCTTCAGCCGGCAACCGCCGCTGCCCTTGGCTGACGGCTACATAGGGCTCCCCGTGGGAGCGGGCCTCCACAGTGCTGGCCCAGGGGCCTGCAAAGCCCTCCCCCGCTGGCGCCGGCAGCAACGGCTCCCTAAAAGGAAAGTTCAAATGGACCGGTCCTGCAGGCGCCTCCATGGCGACGGCCACGGCCCGGGCCGCCGTGGCCCGGCTGTACCGGATCATGGCAGGGTCCGCGTCGGGCGGCGCCATTTCCACGAACCACTTCACCTGCTGGCCGTACAAATGGATTTGCTTCATGGTCTGGGGGGCGCCCACGTCCCGCAGTTCGTGGGGGCGGTCGGCCGTCAACACCAGCAGGGGCACCCGGGCGTGGTAGGCTTCCACCACGGCGGGGAAGAAGTTGGCCGCTGCCGATCCCGAGGTGCACAGGATGGCCGCGGGCCGCCCGGTGGCCTTGGCCAGGCCCAGGGCGAAAAAGGCCGCCGATCGCTCATCGATATGGGACCAAAGCTTTAAATCGGGATGGCGGTCGGCCATGACCACCAATGGGGTGGAGCGGGAGCCGGGAGCGTACACCAGGTGCTGCACACCGGCCCTCACCAATTCATCAATGAAGGCGCCCACGTACTGGGCGTGGGCGTGCTGTATGCCGGCATCGCCGCCGGTCATTCTCCATCACCGGCCGCCAGGGCCCGGAGCATGGGGCGCAGTTTGTAGCGGGACTCCTGGAACTCCGCCTCGGGATCCGAATCGCCCATAATGCCGCAGCCGGCGAAGAGGGAGGCTTCCCGGCCCCGCAGCAAGGCGGAGCGAATGGCTACGGCGAACTCGCCGTTGCCCTCCTTGTCCACCCAGCCCACGGGCGCCGCGTACCAGCCCCGGTCGAAGGACTCCAGCCGGCGGATGAGGGCCAAGGCTTCATCCCGAGGGGCGCCGCCCACCGCCGGGGTGGGGTGGAGCCGGGCCACCAAGTCGAAAATGGTGTTGGACCGGGCGATCTTGCCCGTGATGGGCGTGTACAGGTGCTGCACATTGCGCACCCGCAGCAGGGTGGGGGTGCCGGGCACGTCCAACTCCGTGCAAAGGGGTTCCAGCATGGCCTTGATGAAGCGCACCACCACCGCGTGCTCTTCCCGTTCCTTGGGGTTGTTGAGGAGCGCCTGGCCCAGTTCCCGGTCCCGGTCTTCCCCGGGGTCGCGCCGGGCGGTGCCGGCCAGGCCCATGGCCCGCACCTGGGTGCCCTGAAGCTGCACCAGCTGCTCCGGCGAGGCACCCAGGAAGCACCGGTCGCCCCTGGCCACGGCGAAGACATAACAGGTGGGGTAGCGGTCGATGAGGAAGGCCAAGGCGGCCACCCCGTCCAAGGGATGGTCGGCCTTGACGATGACCTCCCGGGCCAGGACCACCTTTTCCAGCCTGCCCTGGCGGATCCACCGGGCCGCTTCGGCCACGGCCTCCTGCCAGCCGGCGGCGTCGATGTCGGTTGCCGTCAATCCTTCCGGATTGGCTGGGGAAGGGTTCTTGCGGTCCAAGGCGGGTACGGCGCTCCCCGCCTGGTTCCCGTCACCGGCGACGGGCGGGAGCAAGGAAGCCAGTTCCTGCTGGACTTTTTCCAATTCCTTATCTATATCGGCATCGGGCGTGACCACCACGTTGACCGTCAGCCGCCCGCCCCCGGGCGTCAAGGCCAGTTGGAAGCGGGGCACGGTCATGGCGCCGTCGGGAAAGCCTGTCCAGCGTTCCGTGGCCGGGCGCAGGGGATCAAAAGAGAAGCCGCCCATGAGCAGGGGCCCGCGGGTGGGATCCGTAACCGTCCAGGCGCCGTTATCCGAGGCGCCGGCCGTTGCCGGCTGCCGGTTTCCGGAGGGGCTGCCGGACGCGCCGTCGGCCGGGTCCAAAATGGCGTCTTGAAGCAGTTGTCGCCATTGGGTGTCGATGGTGGAGAAGCGTTCAGGACCTTCCGCCGTGAAGGACCAAGCCTCGCCCACACCCACCAGGAAGCATCCCCGCTGGGGCACGGCCCAGAAGTGGAGTTGGGCCCCGGCGGCACTCCCCCTTTGGAAGAAGGCTACGGGATCGACTTGGGGAGCGGCGGTGGTCCGGCTGACCAAGATGGGCCGTTGTTCCGCCCGGGCAAGGCCGGCGGCCCGCGCCAGCAGATTCGACAGCCCGGCGGTCAAATCGGGCCGGGCATGGGTGATAGACAGTCGACTGGCCAGCGGTTTCGCACACCCTTCTGCGCCGCAGGCCCAGGCGGGCTGCAAGCGTTGACTTCCAACGACGGCGAGTTCCCCACACAGCATAAACTTGTGCGGTATTAGCGTCAACTTGGGGAGAGTTGACCTGGGGGCGGGTAAAATGGCAATCTCAACGGGGTATTCCTGCAGCAAAGTGTAGAAGTAAATCCCCGGCATCCAGCAAAATTTCCCGGGATGTGGAGGCTTCCATGGGACTTTCCATCGGCATCGTGGGCCTGCCCAATGTGGGCAAATCGACCTTGTTCAACGCCATCACCGCCGCCGGCGCCGAGGCGGCCAACTACCCCTTCTGCACCATTGAGCCCAACGTGGGCGTCGTTGACCTGCCCGACCCCCGCCTGGAAAAGGTGGCGGAGATCGTGAAGAACCCCAACATCGTCCCGGCCACCGTCAAGTTCGTGGACATCGCCGGGCTGGTCAAGGGCGCCAGCAAGGGGGAGGGCCTGGGCAACCGCTTTCTGGCCCACATCCGGGAAGTGGACGCGGTCGCCCACGTGGTGCGCTGCTTCGACGACGACGACATCGCCCACGTGGCCGGGTCCGTGGACCCGGTCCGGGACATTGAAACCATCGAATTGGAATTGATCCTGGCCGACATGGAAACGGTGGAGCGCCGTCTGGAGCGGGCCAAGAAGGTGGGCCGCCTGGGGGACGCCAAGGCGGCCCAGGAAGCCCAGTTGTACCAGCGGCTCCAAGAAGCCTTCGCCCAGGGCCGGCCCGCCCGGATGCTGTCCTATACCGAGGAAGAGCAGGCCATATTGCGCCACCTCCACTTGCTGACCGCCAAGCCCGTCATGTACGTGGCCAACGTGGCCGAGGACGAACTGGCCGGAGCCATGGCCGATCCCCGCGGCCACGCCTACGTGGGGAAGGTGGTGGAAATCGCCGAGGCGGAAGGGGCGCCCGTCACCGTCGTTTCGGCCCGCATCGAGGAAGAACTCATGGCTCTGGCTCCCGAGGAGCGGGAGGCCTTCCTCCGGGAGCTGGGGGTGGAGGAGTCGGGCCTGGAGCGGGTCATCCGCACCGGTTTCCGGCTCCTGGGCCTTATCACTTTCTTCACAGCAGGGGAAAGGGAAGTGCGGGCCTGGACCATCCGGCAGGGCACCAAGGCGCCCCAGGCCGCCGGGGTCATCCACACCGACTTCGAACGGGGCTTCATCCGGGCCGAAGTCATCTCCTACGAGGATCTGGTGTCCGCCGGCTCGGAAAAGGCGGCCCGGGAGCAAGGGCTCATGCGCCTGGAAGGCCGGGACTACGTCATCCAGGACGGCGACCTCTGTCATTTCAGGTTTAACGTTTAACCACCGGCTCCGGCCCGGAATAGGGTACTGGCAGCAAGGGCCGGAGAGGGGTGGTTGTGTGGCTTTCAACGTGCGGAAAGCCGTAACCGGCGGGCGCCTTGGCGCGGGCCGGGCCATCGTGGGCCAGGTGGGCGCCAAGGCCAGGCGGGTGCTGTCCCGGGGTTTGCGGGCCGCTGGCGCCAGGGGCCGGGCCGGCCGCCAGGCCGGCGATGCCAACAGGAGCGACGGGGTGTTCCGGGCGGATCTATCGGGCTTCAACCAGGTGCCGCCCATCCTCAGTCCCGGAAAGGGCACCTTTCGCCTGCAGGTGGCCGGCGACGGCATGTCGGCCCAGTACGAACTGAGCTTCAGCAACTTGACCACACGGGCGGTAGTATCCCACATCCATTTCGGTCATCCCACCGACAACGGCGGCATCATGGTGTTCTTGTGCGGCGGCGGGGGCAAGCCCGACTGCCCCGGCCGGGGCGGCACCGTCACCGGCACCATCACCGCCGATGACGTGGTGGCCGTGCCCGGCCAAGGCGTGGCGGCGGGCGACTTGGCCGGCGTCCTGGACATCATCCGCCGGGGCCTGGCATATGTAAACGTCCACACGGAACAGTTCCCCGACGGTGAGATCCGCGGCCAGATAGTGCCCGCATGATGGCATAGGTATTGTTAGCGAAGATTGTTGGCGCGCCAGCGGACAATGCTGGTTGCAGCAATCTTCGCTGACATTGCCTTTCATCATTGCCATTTTGAGCATTATCGGCGAGGCTGTTTCTGCTACATAAGCAGGTCCCAGCGCCTCTGATGAGCACGAGGCGTAGGGAAAAGGGAGTGCGGAAAGTTATAAACAATTGCAGGTGAGGATGGTATAATTAACCAAGGGGTGCTTATTTGTGTGGTGGTGGCTCGTCCCGTGGTATATCGCGTTAAGCGCTGTAATCTCGGCCGCCATCTTGATGGCTTTTATAGACCCGCCAAGAGTGCCCTGGCTCAAGATCGATTTATCGCGCCGGCACCCCCAAGTGCACGTGCTATTGGCCCACCTGGAAGAACCCGACATGCTTTGAAGCTAAGGTGGACCTTTTGCTTAAGGTTCTAGCTGCTCTGCATAAGGCCCTCCTTATGTTGAAGCTGGTGCGCGATCTGTTGACCCACCCAGCAAAAACGAGGGAGCGGCCCCAGCGGAGCCGCTCTCCCAGGCAAAAGGAGCTTTAAGCTCCTCCCGCGATCCAGCGGTCTCCACCACCGCTGGGTCATCATATTATACGCAGGATGTACTGTATATGCATTGTAAACCTTGTGCTCGTTCCCTGTCAAAGAAGGCAGTGTTAGCGCTGACTGTTGAAACCAGCATTGTCCGGGGCGCCGGCTGCCCGACCAGTTGCCAAGTCGGGCATGGCTTCGATAGGCTGAGGACATGAGACTTTCCCATCTTGGCAACCCCATTGGCCGGCTGCCAGCCCACCCCGGCCGTTCCCTCACCGGCAGAGTTCTGTTTTCGGTGCTTCTCTTGGCGTTGCTCGTCATTGCTCTATCCTTGGCATCTCCTGTCGCATCTCCTGTCAGCCTTGCCGCCGATGAATTTCCTCGACCCACAGGCTTCGTCAACGATTTCGCCGGCCTGCTTACCGAGGCGGAGATCCAGGCCATGACCGAAGTGATCCAGCGGCTGGAGCGGGAGACCGGGGCCGAGATCGCCGTGGTCACCATGCGCCGGGTGGAGGGGAACACCCCCAAGGGGTACGCCGTCGACCTGTTCGAAGCGTGGGGCATCGGCAAGGCGGGCCAGGACAACGGCCTCTTGATCCTCCTGGCCTTGGAGGAACGGCAGATTCAAGTGGAGGTGGGCTACGGGCTGGAGCCCATCCTGCCCGACGGCATGGTGGGCCGCATTTTGGACGACCATGTGGTGCCCCACCTGCGGGCAGGACGCTGGGGCCAGGGCCTCCTGGCCGGCGTGGAAGCCTATGCCGAGCGCATCCGCACTGCCGCCCAGGATCCCGGCGGCCTGCTCCCGGAAGCGGAGCCCGAAGCGTCGGAGAACACGCCCTTCTGGGCCTGGGTGATCCTCGCCCTCATGGTGGGGGTGCCCGTGGCAGGCGTGATCGGCGTTATCGCAGCCGTGCGGCGGCGGCGCTGTCCCCGCTGCGGCGCCCGCATGACGGTAACCAATAAAATCCTGGTAAATCCCACCGCCTTCAACCGGGGCAAGGGCCTGCGCACATATAGATGCCGCCGGTGCGGCTACACCCGGGAAGAAAACTTCATCATCCCAGCCGGCGTGGCGGGTGGGGCCGGATGGGTTCCCGGGGCCGGGGGCTGGAGCGGCAGCGGCCGTAGCGGCGGCTTCGGCGGCGGGGGCGGCTTCGGCGGCTTCGGTGGCGGCCGCAGCGGCGGCGGCGGCGCGGGCCGAGGGTTTTAGATTTTGCTGATTTGCTTATTGGGGGGAGTATATTGCGCAGAACAGGCACCTTGCTGCTGATCATCGTCCTGGTCCTGGCCGGGGTGACCCTGTTTTCCACCTACAACCGGCTGGTGGCCATGGATGAGGCGGTCACGGGCCAGTGGGCCCAAGTGGAAAACCAGCTCCAGCGGCGCTACGAGTTGATTCCCAATTTAGTGGAGACGGTGCGGGGCTACGCCGCCCATGAAGAGGAAATCTTCACGGCCGTGGCCGAGGCCCGCACCCGACTGGCAGGAGCCGCCACCCCCGAGGAGCAGGTGGCCGCGGCCAACCAGGTGGAAAGCGCCCTGGGCCGCCTGCTGGTGATTGTGGAGAACTACCCCGACTTGAAGGCCGATCAGCAGTTCCGCCAATTGATGGATGAGCTGGCCGGCACCGAAAACCGCATCGCCGTGGAGCGGCAGCGGTTCAACGAGCTGGTCCGGGACTACAACACCGTCATCCGGCGCATGCCCACGGCCGTCATCGCCCGTCTCATGGGCTTCGGCCCCAAGGAATACTTCGAGGCGGCGCCGGGAGCGGAAACGGCGCCCCAGGTGGAGTTCTGACGAGGAGGTATCCTCTGTGCTGTCTCCCATCGACAGGGCGGTGCAGCTGGCCGTCACAGCCCACCAGGGCCAGCGCCGGAAGGGCAAGGACATGCCCTATATCACCCATCCCGTCAGCGTGGCTTTGACCTTGGCCACCGCCGGCTGCTCCGAAGAAGTGGTCATCGCCGGCCTCCTCCACGACACCTTGGAAGACACGGAAGTCCGGGCCGAGCACATCGAGGAGGAGTTCGGGCCCCAGGTCCTGGCTATCGTGAAGAGCTGCACCGAGGACAAACGGCTCACCTGGTGGGAGCGCAAGCGGCACACCGTTGACAGCCTGCCCCGGGAGCCCCTGGCGGTGAAGCTGGTGGTGGCCGCCGACAAATTGCAGAACGTGCGGGAACTGCGGGCCGACTACGCCGAAATAGGGGACGCCCTTTGGGACCGCTTCAGGGCCGGCAAGGAAGAGCAGGCCTGGTACTACCAGAGCATCGTCAAGGCCTTGAAGCCGGAAATCGAGGCGGGGGTGTACCCCACCATTTTCGACGTTTTGGCCGAGGAAGTGTACGGCCTGTTCGGGCCGGGGGATTGACCTTTATGGGTGTCCCAGCCGCCAGGTGTAGAGCACTACGGCCACGGCGGTGGCCAGGTTCAGGCTGGAAATGCCCGGCTCCATGGGGATGGTGAGGCGGCCGCCGGCCCGGGCCAGCAGTTGGTCGCTGAGGCCGCGGCGTTCCGAGCCGAAGGCCAGGACGGCGTTGCCGGGCACGGCGCCGGGGGCGAGAGGTTCTCCTTCCGGGTGAACGGTCAGCAGGGGCCCCTGGAGGCTGTCGTAGTCCAGGGCGGCCACCCGGCCTACGGGCAGGGCGAAGTGGAGCCCCGCCGATCCCCGCACCGCCGTAGGGTGCCACGGGTCATGGGGCCCCGAGGTGACCACGCCGGCCGCCCCGGCGGCGGCGGCCACCCGGATGACGGCCCCCACGTTGCCCAGGTGGGTGGGCGACTCCAGAAAGACCAGGGGCGCCGTCCGGGGCGCGGCCAGCAACTGCCCCGGATCGACGGCCGGGCGCCGGGCCAGGGCCATGATGGCCGTGTCCGGGGGCACGGGGGCCAGTTGGGCGAATGTTTCAGCTGCCACCGGCACGGCCCGGGCCAGCATGGCTTCCGTCACGTCGGGGGCCAGCCGGCCGCCCAAGACCCGCACCAGGTCCGGGTCGGCGGTCACCACTTGCATGATATCGGCCCCGAAGCGCAAGGCGTGCTTCAGGGCGTGAAAACCTTCCAGCACCACGAGGCCAGGATCCCGCCGCGCCCGGCGGAATTCTGAGATGAGAAGGGCATCGGATCCGATGAGCCCGGCATCCTTTCCGGTATGATGTCACCGCCAGTTTATCACCCGCGCCGGTGGGGTGGCTTGCCGTGACCCAGCCCATCCTCCAACCCAACGCCCTAGGTGCACAGGTCCTGGATGACGCCCTGGCCGAACTGCAGCGGTCGGTGCAAGGGGAAGTCCGGGCGGACCGGTTCACCCGCTACATGTACAGCACCGACGGCTCGGTGTACGAAGTGGAGCCCGTGGGCGTCTTCTTCCCCCGCCATGAAGCAGATGTGCTGCAGGCCGTAGCCTGGGCCCGCCGGCACGGCATTCCCCTCCTGCCCCGGGGCGCTGCCACTTCCCTGGCGGGCCAGACGGTGGGCCGGGCGCTGGTGCTGGACTTCACCAAGCACATGAAGGAAGTTTTGTCCTTTTCCCCTGAGGAGCGGCGCATGGTGGTGCAACCGGGGATGGTGTGCGACGCCGTCAACGCCCTGGCCGCCCGCCACGGCCTGCGCTTCGCCCCCGATCCGTCCACCAGCAACCGGGCCACCATCGGCGGCATGGTGGGCAACAACGCCTCGGGCGCCCGGTCCATCCGGTACGGCACGACGGCCGACTGCATCGCCGGCCTGCGGGTCGTCCTGGCCAACGGCGAGGTCATCGAGACCCGGCCCCTGGATGTGGAGGGCGAGGAACTGGCCCGCATCCTGGCCCAGGACACCTTGGAAGCCCACATTTACCGCACCGTCCTGGCCGTCACCAGCGAATACGCCGGCGACATCGCCGCCCGGTTCCCCCAGATACCCCGGAACGTCAGCGGCTACCAGCTGCAGCAGGTGGTGCGGGACGGCCGGGTGGACTTGACCCGGCTCTTCTGCGGCTCCGAAGGCACCTTGGGCATCGTGGTGGCCGCCACATTGAAGCTGGAGCCCGTACCCGCCCACCGGGGCATGGTGGTGCTGGGCTTCGCCGATCTGGTCACCGCCATGGAGGCGGTGGAGCCCCTGCGGCAGGCCCAGCCCAGCGCCATCGAACTGGTGGACCGTCTCCTCTTGGACCTGGCCAAGCAGACCCCTTATCGCCGGGTGGCTGAAGGGCTGCCCCCAGAGGTGCAGGGGCTGCTGGTGGTGGAGGTGGAGGACGACGACCAGGCCGCCGTGGCCGGGGCCGTGGCCGCCATCCGCTGGTCGGAGCTGGGCGCGATTTTCCATGAAGTGCGGCTGGACCCGGCGGCCCAGGGGGAAGTCTGGCAGATGCGCAAGGCGGCGGTACCCCTGCTGTACCGCATGCCCGGCGACCCCAAGCCGGTGCCCTTCATCGAGGACATGGCGGTGGCGCCGGCGGTGCTGCCCCAGTACGTGCGGGGGCTGCAGGAACTGTTTCGCCGCTATGAAGTGGAAAGCGTCATCTACGCCCATGCCAGCGTGGGCTGCCTCCACCTGCGGCCTATTTTGAACTTGAAGGATCCCGGCGATGTGGAGCGGATGGCGGCCATCGCCCGGGACGCCTGCCGCCTGGTCATGTCCCTGGGCGGGGTCATGAGCGGCGAGCACGGGGACGGCCTGGCCCGCACCCAATGGAACCGCTATCTCTACGGCGACCGGCTCTGGGAGGCCTTCGGCCGTGTCAAGGCGGCCTGCGACCCCCGCAGCCTCCTGAACCCCGGCAAGGTGTACGCCCAAGAGGCCGACTTGACCCAAAACCTGCGCTACGCCGGGCCCTACAGTCGGTGGGACGAGCCCACCACCATGGACTTTGCCCCCTGGGGCACCCTCCAGCAGGCGGTGGAGCTGTGCAACGGCTGCGGCCACTGCCGCAAGCCCACGGGCACCATGTGCCCTACCTTCCGGGCCTTGGACGAAGAAATCATGACCACCCGGGGCCGGGCCAACTTGATCCGGGGGGCCCTGGCGGGCCGGCTGGGCGCCGGAGCCTTATTCAGCGAGGAGTTCCAGCGGCAGGTGCTGGAATACTGCATCGGCTGCAAGGGCTGCCGGGTGGAGTGCCCCGCCGGGGTGGACCTGACCCGCATCAAGGCGGAAATCCTGCACCAGCGGCACCGGCGTCTGGGAGCGCCCCTCTGGTCCCGGCTCATGGCCAATTTGCGGGATCTTTACAAATGGGGCAGCGCCACGGCGCCGGTGAGCAACTGGCTGGCCGGGAGCGCGGTGGTCCGGGGCCTGGCCGAGGGGCTGCTGGGCATCGACCGGCGGCGTCCCTTGCCCCAGTTCGCTCCAACTACTTTCAGCGCCGCCCTGGCCGGGGCGGGAATGGGTCCGCCCGCCGGCCACGGATCATCCGGCCCGGCCGCTACGCGCCGGGTACTCCTGTTCGCCGACTGCTTCACCGAGTACAACGAGCCTTCCCTGGGCCTGGCCGCGGCCCGGCTGCTGGCGGAGGCGGGCTGCCGGGTGCGCCTGGCGCCGGCATCCCGCTGCTGCGGCCGGCCTGCCGTTTCCGAAGGCATGCTGGAGGATGCCCGGCCCATGATGGAAGACAACGTTACGGCCCTCCTCCCTTATGTAGAAGCCGGCTGGGACGTGGTGGTCCTGGAGCCCAGCTGCACTTCCGCCTTCCGCCATGAACTGCGGGAACTGCTGGGCTTCGACCATGCCGGTGCCGGGGGGGTTTCAGCCCGTACCTTCGGCATCATGGAGTACCTGGACCGCCTGCTGGCCGAAGGGAGCCTGGAGGACCTGGCGGCAGAAGCCCGGTCCCGGGTCCAAGGCGGCGCCATGGGCCGGGTCCTAAATCAGGCCCAAGCCCCAGCCTCACCCGCCGGGGATGAGCCGCCGGCCCGCCTCACCTACCACGGCCACTGCCACCAAAAGAGCATGCTGGCCCATCACGCCACGGCCCGGGTGCTGGAAGCCTTCACCGGCCTGCCGGTGGACGTCATCGACAGCGGCTGCTGCGGCATGGCCGGCTCCTTCGGCTACAAGAAAGAGCATTACGATTTTTCCGCCCGCATGGCCCGGCCGGTGAAGGAGGCCGTCGACGCCTCGGGGGGCCTGCTGGTGGCCGACGGCATGTCCTGCCGTACCCAGTTTCAGGACCTGTACCGGCAACAGGCCCTTCATCCGGTGGCCGTGCTGGCCCGTCTGCTGGCAGATTCCCGAAAGGAGAGTTGAACTTGCAGCCGACCCGACAAGAAGCATGGGAAATCCTCAACGAATACACCAAGTCGCCCAACTTGATCAAGCATGCCCTGGCCGTGGAGGCCTGCATGCGGTACTACGCCCGCAAGTTCGGTGAAGACGAAGAAAAGTGGGGCATCACCGGCCTCATCCACGACTTCGACTACGAGCAGTACCCCGACCTGGAGGACCATCCTTTCAAAGGAGTGGCCATCCTGCGGGAGCGGGGCTGGCCCGAGGACATCCTCCAGGCCGTGCTGGGCCACGGCAACCACACCGGCGTCCCCCGGGACACCTTGATGGCCAAGACCTTGTTCGCCGTAGACGAACTCAGCGGCCTGGTGGTGGCCGTAGCCCTGGTCCGGCAGAGCAAGAGCATCCACGACGTGAAGGTCAGTTCCGTCAAGAAGAAGTTGAAGGACAAGGCCTTCGCCCGGGGCGTCAACCGGGACGACGTGTACCAGGGCGTGGAGGAACTGGGCATTCCCCTGGACGAGCACATCGCCAATGTCATCGCGGCCCTGAAGGAAGTGGCCGCCGATTTGGAGTTGGATGGTCGCTGACGACCGGCAATGGGATATCATGACAGTGGTAGTTGACAGCGAAGGGGGGCTGGCTTTGTGCTTGTAGTTTTGATCGTAATTGCACTGGCCGTGCTTTACACCATCATGACCTACAACGGCCTGATCCAACTGCGGAATCGGGTGGACAACGGCTGGGCCCAGATCGACGTCCAGCTCCAGCGCCGCTGGGACTTGATTCCCAAGGTGGCGGAAGTGGCGTCGGCCTACCTCACCCACGAGCATGAGACGTTGAAGCAGTTGACCGAAGCCCGAACCCGGGTGGCGGTGGCGGGGAGCGACCCGGCGGCCCGGGCCGAGGCCGAGGAAGGCCTGACCACGGCCTTGCGCCAATTGTTCGCCGTGGCCGAAGCCTACCCCGACTTGAAGGGCAACACCGTCATGATGGAAGTACAGCGGGAACTGAGCGACACCGAGAGCAAGATCGGCTTCGCCCGCCAGTTCTACAACGACACCGTCATGATGTTCAACACGCGCATTGCCATGTTCCCCACCAGCATCATCGCCAGGATGATGGGCTTCACGCCCAGGGAATACTTCACCGTCAAGGACGACGCCCGGCGGGAAATGCCCGAATTGAACCTGACGCCGGGCGGGGGCAAGACGGGTACCTGACCATGGGATGGGGCAGGCGGCCGGTACTATTTGTCGCCCTGGCCTTGATCATGGCCGCCGCCGTAGCCGTGCTGCAGGCCCCTGCCGGCTTCGGCACCTTGGGCCGGTTCAAGGAGTCCCTGGGGCTTCCCCTCAAGTTCGCCACCTTTCCCGAAATCCACATCGAAGCCGTAGTTGAGCCCGACGGCAGCATGCTGGTCACTGAGCGCCGGACCTTTCATTTCCGCGGCTCCTATTCCTGGTGGGAGCAGTGGATTCCCCACGGCGACGGCTATCAGATTGAGATTTTGAGCATGGGCGAGCCGGGGCAGGAGTACCAGGTGGCGGTGGGCGGCTTGCCGGGAACCTACCTGGTGCGCACCCTGGCGGACCGCACCGAGGTGCGCTGGCACTACGCCGCCGCCGATGAGCAGCGGACCTTCGTCCTGCGGTACCTGGTGCGGGACGCCGTGGCCGTCCACAACGACGCGGCGGAGCTTTACTGGCAGTTCATCGGCGATGACTGGGACATCCCGGCGGACCACGTCAGGGTTGAATTGACCTTGCCCGCCGGCGCCGGCGACGTGCGGGCGTGGGGCCACGGGCCCCTCCACGGCCAAGTGGATATAGACGACGAAGCCAGCCGGGTGACGTGGGATGTGGTGGAACTGCCCCCCTTCACCATGGTGGAGGGCCGGGTGGTCTTCGACCCCGTAGCCGTTGCGGGCGGCCGCACCACCGGGAAGACGGCCCTGCCCGACATCCTGGCCGAGGAAGGCCGGTGGGCGGCCGAGGCCAACTTCACCCGCTGGATCATCCGGGTGGATTTGCTGGCGGCCATGGTGGCCCTGCCCCTGGGCGTGGCGGCCCTGACCAGGTACATGCGGCGGTTCGGCATGGACCCCCGCCCCGACTGGTCCGGTGAATACTACCGAGAACTGCCCGGCGACTACGGGCCGGCGGAGCTTACCCGGCTTCTCTCCCGGGAGCGCAGTTATCAATTGGGCCCCGCCATTGCGGCCACCCTGCTGGATTTGGGGCGCCGGGGCCATGTGCACCTGCAGCCCGTCGCCACAACGGGCTGGCTGGGCCTCCAGCGGGAAGACCTGGCCTTGTCCCGGGCCCAGCCACCGGAGGATGACTCCCTGCAGCCCCACGAGCGCCTGCTGCTGAACTTCCTCCTGGACAAAGTCGCCGGCGGTGAGCCCGAGCTGCGCTTGTCCACTTTGAATCGCTGGTTCCAGCGGAATCAAGGCGAGACCCGGGAGTTCCTGGAGCAATGGCATAAGTTTCTGGATCAACGCAGCGAGGAGTTAGGGTTTTGGAAGCTTCCCCCTGACGAGCAACGGCAGTGGACCCGGGCCCGCCTGCTCTTGCTGGTGGTCTCGGTGGCGGTCATCCTCCTGCTGCTCTGGCTGGGCCACAGTCTCTATTGGAGCGAGTTCGTGCTCTGGCCCCTGGCCGTGGGTGGACTGGCCATGGCCATGCTGGCCCGGCGACGCAGCCAGTACGGCGCCGACCAGAAGGCCCGGTGGGACGCCTTCAAGCGCTTTCTCCTGCACTTTTCCCGCCTGGACCTGGCGGAAGTGCCGGCGGTGGCCCTATGGGAGCACTACTTGGTCTTCGCCACCGTCCTGGGCGTGGCGGAGCAGGTGCTGAAGCAGATGAAGGAAGTGCTGCCCAAACTGCAGGAACAGGGCCGCTTCGACCCCGTAGCCCACAGCGCCCTGGACCGGGCCACGTGGACCCTCACCAGCCAGCGGCTGGCGGCCATGGGCCAGGTGGCTTCTGTGGCCCAGCATTCCTTTGGGTCGGCGGTCCGGGCTGCCACGCGCTCCTCCAGCGGCAGCGGCGGCGGTGGGGGCTTTTCCGGCGGGGGCGGCGGCGGTGGTGGCGGCGGCGGCGGCCGGGGCGGCTAGCCGCCGGAGACCGCCGGCTCGTCCAAGAGTCGCCTGAGGGCTTTTTCGAACTGCTCATCGTCCTTCGCTGTACGGGCTTGGGGTCCCCGGGTGCGGCCGCCCGCCCGGCGGTGCTTGGCCTTGACATGCCGCTCATCCAGCAGGAAATCGATCCGGTCGGGGCTGTAGGTGAAGCCGTTGGGTGAGAGGCAGGCGGCTCCCTTAGCCAGCACCAGGGCTGCCAAGCCCCAGTCCTGGGTGACCACGATGTCTCCTCGTCGAACCCGGTTGGCCACGGCCAGGTCCGCTTCATCGGGCGCGTCGCCCACCATGACATGCTCGGTTCCCTCAATTTGATGGTGAAAAGAAGCCACGGTGATGAGGCGGAAGCCGTAGTCGCGCTGGAGCCGCTGCAGGATGCGCAGGGCGCTGCGGGGGCAGGCGTCGGCGTCGACTATAACCTGGCGTATGTGCTCCGGTCCGTTCATAGGGCCATTACGATGTGGCATCGCTGGGTGTGTCCTCACCGGGTGTTGCGTCAGCGGGTGTTGCGTCACCGGGTGCCCCGTCGCCGGGTGCGCAGTGGCCGGACGCAGGCGGCCCCCGGCGGGCTTTGGCCTCTGCCAGGAGCCGCTGGAACCGGCCGGTCTGGATTAGCGTGCGCACTTCGAAAACCTGGCCGATGAACCGGGAGCCTATGTACACCTGGGGCACGGAGTGGAGGCCGGAGAGCATGGCCAAGGCTTCCCGGCTCCCCGGGACTTGGCTGATGTCCACTTCCCGATAGGGGACACCGGCTCCCTCAAGGAGATTTTTCACCGCCGCGCAGTCCAGGCAGTTGGGCACGGTGTACACCGTAACCTGGGCCGCGTCGTCGTTGCCCGTGATGAAGGCTCACCGCCCTTGGAGGATCAGTTCCCCTAAAAAGTCGTCAATGATCAGTAGCGCAACAGAGCCGCCATGCCGCCCATTTCCCGCAGCCGCTTGGCGGCGGGGCCGGAGAAGGGCACCACTTCGGCGCTGTACTGCATGGCCCGGGCCACGGCCTCTTCCACCAGGTTGGGCTCGGCCACCCATTCCCGCTGCCGGGTGGGATGCTCGTAAAGCCGCAGGATCTCGTCCTTGGGCCGGCGGAAGCCGTTCAGTTCCAGGTCGGAGGAAAGGTACAGCCGGTGAACCCGGTTGACGTTGAGCAGGTCCAGCACTTCCTGGACGCCGATGGCGGCCAGGCCGCCCGACGCCTTGATGTCGATGACGGCGTTGAGCAGTTCTTCTTCCAGGGTGTCCAGCCACTCGGGCAGGATGTCTTCCACAGCCTGCTCCAACTCACGGATGCTGACCTTGGCCAGGTGCCGCGCCGGCACGGGGATGGCGGCTTCCTGCCACTGGTCCGACAGGGCGGCCACGAAGCGGTCCCGGAGCCAAACGGGGCCGAAGACCATGATCCAATCCCATTCCTGGGCCAGGGCTTCCTTTTCTACTTCAGGCAGCAGGGTCCGCAGGTGGCGGCGGACATTCTCCAGGAAACGGCGGTTGAAATGCTCCGTATGGGTCACCGTCTGCTGGCCCCGCCATGGGTTGGGGTAGGCGGCGGCGGCAAAGCGGCGCCAGTGCTCGGTGTCCCATTCGGCCTTCCATTGCCTGCCTTCCTGCAGGTGGCCTTGCCGCCAGGTGTAGGAGTCGAAGCCTTCCTGGGAGATGAGGACCACGCCCACTACGGGCTGGCGCCAGAAGTAGGTCATGAGGGGCAGGACGTGAGCCCGCCGGCCCCAGCCGAACCGGTTCCCCACGGAGCCATGCAGGTTTTCTATCCAGCGCCAGTCGGGGTCCAGGGAGCGAATGTAAACGAGGCTGCGCTGGCGCAGGACAGGATCCAGCCCCAGCAGCTCCTTTCCGGCCACCTCGATGGCTTCCTGCAGTTGCCGGTCGTCGGGGTATTTCTGGCCCAGGGTCCGCAGGCCGGAATTGACCACCGTCTGCCAGCGGGGAGCCTCATGCCGGTGGGTGGACTCGGGATCCAGGTACACCGACAGCACGCCGGCGCCCGGCTCCTTGTCCAG